>JAGBTO010000070.1 GCA_017631285.1 Alistipes sp. | reverse complement strand
GGGCGCGAGCGGTAGGGTCTATGCCGTGGAGCCTGTGCCTTTTATATTCTCGCTGCTGAAGCGAAATGTTGGCAAGCGCAGGAATGTGGAGCTGCTTAACTAAGCCCTCGGAGAGGAGAGTCGCACTATAGAGATGGCAAACGACTCAGTTGCTTCGGCGGGTTATTTCGGTACAGGGCGTAATTTCGTGAATGATGGCGAATTGTCGAAGGATGCAGTGAGGTTTACCGCCCAGATGAAACGAGGCAGCGAGTTGTTTGGTTCCTTTGAGAAGATAGATTTTATCAAGTGCGATATTGAGGGGTATGAGCGAGTTGTTCTGCCCGAATTGCGCCCCCTGATTGAGAAATTCCATCCTACGGTGCTGGTTGAGACCGATGGCGAGAGCCGCCAGCAGATGATAAGGATGTTTACCGAGCTGGGTTACAGTGCCTATATGCTTGTCGCAGGCAAGGAGGTGACACTCGACCCAGAGGGTGATAAGGATATAATATTCAGATATGCCGATTAAAGCAACATTTTTAGATATGCCGATTAAAACAACCTAATACATAAATGATTATGAAACAATTAATTAAACTATTTTCCATTTTTATGCTTCTTGCAGTAAATGTAAGTTGCTCGGAGAATGGTGAGGCCGAAACTGTAGGTCTGAAATTATCACAAAATTTGTTGGAGTTTACCTCAGCTGAAGGTATCAAGCGAGTAACAATCAAAGCTTCTGGTGAGTGGACGGCTAAATCGTCACAAGAGTGGTGTACAACCAAAGCGTATGAAAACGATGTAGCTATATTGGTTAAGAAGAACTATTTAGCGGAGTCGCGTCAGGCTGAGGTTACTATCTCATCAGGTAAAGATCAGGCTGTTATTACAGTTACTCAGGCTGCGGGTAAGGGCGTGCTTGAGGCCTTTGTGATTACCTCTACAAAATACACTGATTTGCCTAAGACGGGTAGTGGTGAGATATCGTTGTCAAGGAACAAAGAGATTGTGCCCATCAAGGTTAGTGTTATTGATTCAAAGTGTTCTTGGTATGCGGCTGTAATAGACGACGCCGACTTTATTTCGTTTCCAGAGATAGTAAATCTCAAAGAAAGCAAGTCTTTTAATCTCGTTGTATCAGAGAATCCTCTTGCCGAAGAGCGTGAGGCGAAGATAAAATTCTGGAGCGAGTATCAAGGTCTGAAGTGTGAGTATGTCCTTACCCTTAAGCAAGCAGCAGGCGAAGGAATCCTAAATGCATTTTATGTAACTTCATCGGAATATCCTAATCTCCCAATGCGAGATGGCGCAACTCTGACTGCGTCATATCGTAAGAAGGATATACCTCTGCAAGTTGTGGTGGAGAGTGCTGAATATAAGTGGAGTGTTGAGGTTGTCGATGGTGTAGATGTGGTGTCAATTCCCGAATTGAAGGATTGTGAGGGTTCGCAGAAATTTACCATTGCTGTTAATGAGAATCCAACGGCAGCGGAACGTACAGCCAAGATAAGGATATCGAGCAAGTATCATGACTTGGTGTGTGACTATGATTTGGATTTAACACAGCAGCTTTCGCAGTACACTAATTTGCAGGTGGTACCTGGTGAGAACGAGATTAAGGTTATGAGCTTCAATGTGTGGGTGAATGTTGATGCGGCAGATCCCTTGGGGTGGGCAAACCGTAGGGAAGCATGTTATGAAATGATTCGTTACCACCGTCCAGCAATCATTGGCTTACAGGAAACAATGTATAGCAGAAGTTGGACTGACCTTTACAATACACTTAAAAAGGATGGTTATGATGGTTTTGCTATTGTTCGAGCAGATGGCTCGCAAAGTGGTAATCGAGAGGGTACAGGTATTCTGTATGATACTAACGTGCTTACGATGGGTAAGAGTGGCAATTTTTGGTTATCGAATCCATCTACTGCACCATACTCAGGTGAGGTTGGTCGCGATTGGTTTGGTGCACAATATATGCGTGTGGCTAATTGGGCAATTTTTACACATAATGAAACAGGCAAGACAATTTGCTATATCAATACCCATCTTGATTTAAGACAGCCGGCCCGCGTTAAGGAGATGGAGTTCATTATGCAGAAGTTTGAGGAGTTTGGTGCAGATTGCGACTACTGGATTTCAACGGCTGATTACAATGCGTACGAAAATAGTGACGAGATGAAGATTGCATATAACAATGGTTTGAAAAATACTCGCTCGGCAGCACCTGCGGGTAAGACCGACAACGACCGTACATATAATGATACTAAGCCTACTGGTGGTGGCGTTATTGATCACGTATTGTGTTCAAAGGATATGGAGGTTGTAGAGTACCATACCATTGATGATGATTATGGCGACGTTGCATATTTGTCAGACCACTATCCCGTGTATGCTATTATAAAGATAAAATAGATTAAAAAACTTTTATGAGAATAGATATTATAAGCGTAGTGCCAGAACTGTTGGCGTCGCCAATGAATGAGTCAATCCTTAAGCGTGCGCAGGAAAAGGGGTTGGTAGAGATTGTTATTCATAATCTGCACGACTACGCCCACGACAACCGCAAGACCACCGACGACTACCCCTTTGGTGGCGAGGCTGGAATGGTGATGAAGTGTGAGCCTATCTTCGAGCTTGTGGAGAAGTTGCAGTCGGAGCGTCATTATGACGAGATTATCTACACCTCGCCCGATGGCATCACCCATAACCAGCACGAGGCAAACCGCCTCTCGATGTGCGAGAATATCATCATCCTCTGCGGTCACTACAAGGGTATTGACTACCGCGTGAGAGAGCATCTTGTGACTCGTGAAATATCTATCGGTGACTATGTCTTGACGGGTGGCGAGTTGGCGGCATGTGTGATTGCCGACTCTGTGGTGCGTCTTATCCCTGGTGCTATTGGCGATGAGGCATCGGCACTTACTGACTGCTTCCAGGATGACCTGCTTGCGCCACCCGTATATACCCGCCCTGCGGAGTTCCGTGGCTGGCGTGTGCCCGATGTATTGCTCTCTGGTAATTTCGCCGAGATTGAGAAGTGGAAGGAGGAGCAGGCGTATGAAAGAACCGAACGACTGCGTCCAGACCTTTTAGAGAGAATGAAATAAAAGAGATATGAAATATTACATTATTGCTGGTGAGCCTTCGGGTGACCTGCATGGCTCAAATCTGATGAAGGGCTTGCTGAAGTCCGACCCCGAGGCGAAGTTCCGCTTCTGCGGTGGCGATATGATGTCGGCGGTGGGTGGCAGGGAGAATCTGCTGAAGCACTACCGTGAGATGTCATTCTTCGGCTTTGTGCAGGTGGCGATGAACTTGCGTACCATCTTTGGGCAGATGAAAGAGTGCTGCGATGACATTATGGCGTTCCAGCCCGATGTGGTTATTTTGATTGACTATCCGGGCTTCAATATAAAGATTGCCGAGTTTGCTCACAACAATGGCATCCTTGTGCATTACTACATCGCCCCCAAGGTGTGGGCGTGGAAGGAGCGCAGAGTGAAGGCTCTGAAGAAGTGGGTGGATAAGCTCTACACCATATTCCCATTCGAGACCCCATATTTCCGCAGCAAGGGCATTGAGCCTTATTTCTGCGGCAACCCTTTGGTGGATGCTATCTCGGAGCGATGTGCCGCAGCTCCAGTTGAGGAGGAGTTTCGCAAGCAGAATGGTCTGGATGAGCGACCCATCATCGCCCTTTTGGCTGGTAGCCGAGTGAGCGAGATTAAGGCCAACCTGCGATTTATGGCGCAGATAGCCGAACGCATACCTACGCATCAGTTTGTGGTTGCGGGTGTGGGATGGATATCGAAGGAGCAGTATGAGCAATATACTGCGGGTATGGATGTGAAGTTTGTCTGCGACAAAACCTACGAGCTGTTGCAAATATCTGAAGCGGCAGTGGTTACGTCGGGCACGGCAACGCTCGAAACGGCTCTTATAGGCATCCCCGAGGTTGTGGTGTATGGTATTCCATGGCTCTATGAGAAGGTGAAGCCTTATCTGCTGAAGATACCTTATGTGTCGCTGGTGAATATCAACATGGGGCGTGAGGTGGTGCGCGAGATGGTTGTGTATAAGCCCAAGGCAAGCGAGGCGGAGCAGGAGTTACGCTCAATTATGAAGGGCGGAGCGAAGCGTGAACAGATGCTTAAAGATTTCGATGAGTTGCGCGAAATCATCGGCGGCGCAGGCGCGAGCGATAGGTTTGCCCAGGATATTGTGCAAACAATTCAAAATTCATAATTTATGCAAAACTCACAACTATTACTAAACCCTTTACTACATTTGGTAGTAATCTTACCACTCCTTATTATTTTTATGAAGGAGCGCACGCGCGTGAATTATCTCCGCGTGTTGAGTATCGTTGCGTGCTATTATTTATATAGCATTGCTCTTTATCTGCCATACCTTTTTGATTCGCTACATTTTATCAATGGTAGTTGGAATTGGAATGGTAAATTGTTTGGCGTAGTGTGTGGCGTAATATTGTATTTTCTCTTTCGCCGACAATTTGCCGATAACAATTTCTTTACCGTCAAACAGAATAAGGAAGGTTTGAAACCGGCATTAAATGTTGCTATTGGTTTGCTCTCCTTTTTCGTTCTTGCAGGACTTTTGAGTGAAGAGGAGTTTGATGTTGAAACCCTGTTTTTTCAGATTTCGATGCCGGGTATTGACGAGGAGATTATGTGTCGCGGTGTAATGCTTGGATTAATGTGTAGCGCTTTGCGAGAGGGTGGTAAGCCATCTCGTAGCCCCGCCATCATAATCAATGGTATTTGGTTTGGTCTGGTGCATTCGTTGGCATTTCAGAATGGAGAAGTGGCATTTAGCGTAGGTTCGTTCATTGCAACAGGTATAGTTGGTTATGCGTTGGCATATATTACCATTAAGACCCGAAGCATCTTAATACCGATGCTTACACATAATCTTTGTAACTTTGCAAATAATTTACTATCGATGCTATAATTAATGATTCTTGGACCTGTTATATTTGCCGCAGTATGGTCTTTGATAGCCTTGTTGTTGCGCCACTATCCCGAAACGATGGCGGGTTACAACACTATGCCCAAAGCCAAACGCGAAGAGATAGACATCCAGAAACTTGGTAGGTTTATATCAAATGTGATGTGGGCAGGGATACCCTCGGTGTTGCTCTCGCCACTGATGCCGAATGAGAAATTATATGCGCTGCTGTTATGCTGGATTCCCTGCGGAATGTTGGTGGTGGCGGGAATATATGTAAATGTATGTAAAAAGAAATTTAAGAAATAGACAATGAAACTAATCTGTATTGGAAGAAACTATGCGGCACACGCTGCCGAGCTTAACGATGGCGCAGAGTTGCCCAAAGAGCCTCTCTTTTTCCTGAAGCCCGATACGGCGTTGCTCAGAAACAACGACCCATTCTATATCCCCGCCTTCTCCAACGAGGTACATTATGAGTGTGAGCTGGTGGTGCGCATCACTCGTCTGGCGAAGTGTATGGATGTGAAGTTCGCATCGCGCTGCTATGAGGAGGTTGGTCTGGGTATAGATTTTACGGCGCGTGACCTCCAGCGTGAGGCTATTGCAAAGGGCTTGCCATGGGAGCTTTGCAAGGGTTTTGACCACTCGGCGGCTTTGTCAAATCAGTTTGTGCCGTTGGCGGAGCTGGGCGGCGATGTCCAGAACCTGGAGTTTGAGATGGAGCTCAATGGCGAGGTGCGTCAGCATGGTTTTACAAAAGATATGCTCTTTACTGTTGACCAGATTATTGCCCATGTGTCGAAGTATATGACCCTGCGTATCGGTGATTTGATTTTCACAGGTACGCCAGTAGGTGTGGGCGCAGTGAAGGCGGGCGACAATATTAAGGCTCGTCTGGGCGGTCACGAATTGTTGAATTTTGACATTATGTAATAGGTGATTTGATATTACAATAAAAGAGCGAGGTTTTAAGCCTCGCTCTTGTGTTTTACTGCTTGCGGAAGTTCGACATCGGAATCTTTGCCAAGTAAATTGATGGGTTTGTTCCTTCGTGTGCTGAGTAGTAGCTCACCCACAATTCATCGGCTACGGTAATTATGCTTGGGTAGCTGTTGTCGCCTCCCGATGGCAATACTATAGCCTCT
This sequence comes from Alistipes sp., assembly GCA_017631285.1. Lineage (GTDB taxonomy): Bacteria > Bacteroidota > Bacteroidia > Bacteroidales > Rikenellaceae > Alistipes. The sequence continues at coordinate 7,655 of JAGBTO010000070.1, read as the reverse complement.
TCAAATACTCCGTTATTGTTGCCTGTGTATATACATGTCTTGGCGTAACCAGGTACAGCATAGTTGCGAGTGCCCATTACGATGCGGTTGTCATCCAATACAATAAAATCGGGCCCTCCAAGGCGGAGTCCCATTCTTTTCCACTCCCAATCGGTGTATGGAGCCGAGCTTGTTCCCCACCAGCCACGTGTGTCACCCGCCTCGCGACGAATCATTATTGCCATGCGACCGTCGGGGAGAAATCGAATAGTAGCTTCGTTCGGGTAACCATCGATTTGTAGTTTGGTTATGGCTTCATAACTTTCTGCATCATAAGTCTTTACCAACCATACGTCGTTGCCGTTTTCATCTCCATCTGGAGCTTTGTTGTAGCTTACGCCATAGCCTACGCCATCGTGCCATGTGATGCGCCATATCCAGTCACGCTTGGATGTCATCTTTTTGTCGAGTATGGCGGGCTTGGGTGAAGTGAATGTTTTGCCATCTTCGGTAAACATTACATGAGGGATGCACTCCTCTAATATACGATTGCGATATACCGAGCCGCCAATTGTAACCAGCATCCTGCCATCGGGCATTACGGATAACTTTGGGTCACGCAGGTCGATTCCTTCTTTACCAATAAATGCCACTGACTCCCAATTTGTTCCATCTTTTGATGTGATAATTCTAATTTTTCCTTCAGCATTACCATTCTTATCGAATATATGGCTCTCGCCTTCTCGGAAAGCGCAGTAATAACGTCCTTTGTAATGAATGAGCGATGTAAATGCACAATGAGATAATCCATCACCCCAAATTTTTTGGACGTTGAAACTGATTTGTTGAGCTGAAATATGTGTTGTTGCAAAAATTGCTACAACGTAAGTCATAATTATACTGATAATTTTCATAATTATAATTTGTAAGTAGTTTGTATGCTTTTTTCTAAACTTTACAACAAATATAGTAAAATATGGTGATAAAATAGTATTAATATTTGATAAATATGTGAAAATATAAGCGAAAGGGTATGCATAAAAATTGGGTTGATTATCCATTATAAATGCATTAATATGCAAATATATGCAGATATTATGAAAAAATATTTGCGTTATTAATAAATTTTATTAATTTTGCGAAAAATTTGTTTCGTAAATTTAACGATTTTCAGATATGAATACTTCAGTAAAAGAGTATGTCGAGCAATTTATGGCCGATATCGTAGCGAAGAATCCAGGTGAGGTAGAGTTTCATCAGGCTGTACGTGAAGTTGTTGAGAGTGTGGCTCCATATGTAATGGAGAATCCTCAATTGATAAAGATGAAAGTTTTGGAGCGTATTGCTGAGCCAGAACGTGTTATTCTGTTCCGTGTGCCTTGGGTGAATGATAAGGGTGAGGTTATGATTAACAAGGGTTATCGAGTACAGATGAATAGTGCCATTGGCCCATACAAGGGTGGTATTCGTTTTCACTCAAGCGTTAACCTCAGCATCTTGAAGTTCCTGGCTTTTGAACAGACATTTAAGAATAGTCTTACAACACTTCCTATGGGTGGAGGTAAAGGTGGTTCAGATTTTAACCCTAAGGGTAAGTCGGAGATGGAAATTATGCGTTTCTGCCAGAGTTTCATGACCGAGCTTGCTCGTCATATTGGTGCTGATACAGATGTTCCTGCCGGTGATATCGGTGTAGGAGGTCGTGAAGTGGGTTATATGTTTGGTCAATATAAGCGATTGGCTAATGAGTTTACTGGTACGCTTACAGGTAAGGGTCTAAGTTTTGGCGGTTCTTTGGTTCGTCCTGAGGCTACCGGTTATGGCGCTTGCTACTTTGGTCAGGCGATGCTTGCCACACGAGGTGAGTCATATGCTGGTAAGACTGTGGCGATTTCTGGTAGTGGTAATGTGGCTCAGTATGCCGCCGAGAAGGCTTTGGCTTTGGGTGCAAAGGTTGTTACCATGTCCGATTCGAATGGTTTTATATACGATCCAGATGGAATTGATGAGGATAAATTGCATTACATTTTCGAATTGAAGAATATGTTGCGCGGTCGTATTCGTCAGTATGTTGAGAAGTATCCTACGGCTCAATATTTCGAGGGCGAGCGTCCATGGAGTGTTAAGTGCGATATCGCGATGCCATGTGCTACGCAGAATGAGCTCAATGGTGAGCAGGCTGCTATGTTGGTGGCAAATGGCTGTAAGTGTGTAGTTGAAGGTGCTAACATGCCATCTACACCCGAGGCGATTGAGATATTCCAAAAGGCTAAGTTGCTCTACTCTCCAGGTAAGGCTTCAAATGCTGGAGGTGTGGCAACATCGGGTCTTGAGATGACCCAAAATTCAATGCGCATCAAGTGGAGCGCAGAAGAGGTTGATGCCAAATTGCATGAGATAATGAATAAAATTCACGCTGTATGTGTTGAGTATGGTACCGAGCCTGATGGTTATGTAAACTATGTGAAGGGCGCAAATATCGCAGGTTTTATGACTGTGGCTGATGCTATGCTTGCTCAAGGCATAGTTTAGTGGATTGAGTTTGTTAGTTGGTTAATGAGAATTTTGCTGTGTTGCGGCACCTTGTGGGAGAGGTGTCGCAATATTTTTTTTATCAATATCTCGGCTTTTTACTAAAAAAAAAGAATCTTTATTTGTAAAAAAGAAAAAAGTCGTAGTTTTGTAGATTGTAAGAGATGAATTTAATAACATTAACCAAATAGGACAAATATGAAACATCTGCTCAAAATTTTAGCAATGGTACTCTTTGCTGTTGCTACATGGGGTTGTTCAGAAGAAAAGGTTGTTACAATCTCGCTCTCAATGGAGGCCCTCGATTTTTCATCATCTGGTTCTTCTAAGACAGTTTCAGTTCAATGTAGTGAAGAGTGGAAGGCGGAAACATCTGCTACATGGTGCACTGTACGTAAAGATCAGAATAACTTGAAAGTAACCGTATCTACCAATTTTTCGGATAAGTCGCGTAGTGCTGAGATTGTTGTTAGCGCAGCAAATGTGTCAAAAAACATCGTGGTAAATCAGGCTGCTGGAAGCGGCGTGTTTAAGGTGTTGTCGGTGACAAGTGATGATGTTGAGATTTCGCCTGTTGAGGGCGATGATATTTCGGTATCGGCGGTGGAGAAAGTTTACAAATTTAAAGTTGCGTTGAGTAATGGTAGTTATTCTTGGAGTATGACGCCAGTGTTGAGCGATGGTCAGGAGAAGTTCTTTGACTGTGACGCTATATCATCGCATAAGGGTAATGGAGAATTTGAATTTGAGGTTAAGGATAATAGTACTCATCAACAGCGTAAGGTTACATTAAAGATTGTATGTGAGATAGATGGCGTTAAGGATGAGTATATTTTGAATATCTCGCAGCGTGCTGCCGAGGTTGTGTCTAAGTCGTTCCCTACTATGCGTGATGAGTATGGCGGAGAGTATGATTTGGCCGTAGAGGTTTTCCCTTCAGATGCCGAGGTCGCTCTTGCCGTGGGTAGTGAATGGTTGCACAAAGGCGAAGGAATGGGCGATGATGATATTTGTGGCAAAATTAAGGTTGATGATAACCTTACCATTGAAGATCGTGTAGGTAAAATATACGTAGTATCGTTGCCTGATGGCGAGAAAATTGATTCGGTAATGATACCTCAGCGTGCTGGTCTTACTATCCCTATTACAATGGATTGTAACTCATACGTCACAGACTATGAAGATCCAGATGGCAGAAAGGCTAAGGGATGTCCACCATGTGCGGATTATATTTTAACAGGAACATCTGTAGATCAGTCTGAAAAATTGGATAAGTGGGGTGGTATGCTTAATGAGACATGCTGGCGCAAGAAGTATGTTGAGGAGCAGCGAGCACAGCTTTCGTTCTTCTTCTATACCAAGCGTACAGGAAATCTCAACATGGCGATTCGCGGACTTATGTCAGGAAAGACTACTTCTGCGACTGTGAGAGTGACATGTAATGGCAAATCATACGATGTTGAGATTGCGGGTGGTAAATTGCACGATACTCCTGTAGGTGTATTCTATGTTGATAAACCACAATGGGTGCGTGTTGATATTCGAGGTATTAAGACATCGATGTCGTATTACCCATACATCACTGACCTTGTGTTTGGTGGCGATGCTGTTGGCTATGCAACTCAAAAATGTGATGATGTGTGGTTTGTAAACCATCAGGATGCCATGAATGATAATCCTCACTGGATTCGTCGTGGCCCAGCAGTACACCAGGGATGGCATATGCCTAAAGGCCCTGATGGTAAAAACTTAACTGTAGAGTATTTCTATAATGAGGTTCTTGTTCCAGAGGGTGATGATATTAATGGTTCTTACTATATGACCACAGGTGGTGATGGTTTCTATATGGGAATTCAGCCAGGTGCGCCTGATAAGAATAATAAGCATGCAAGCGTTCTGTTTTCGGTATGGCATAATGAGGCGCGTAGAAAGCGTACGCGTATTGAGCGTTATAGTAAGGATATTCCTGGCAAGACATTCGATGGCTTGCGTGATACCACTTATCATGTAGTATTGACTACCTATGATCATGAGGGAAGTGGTACAGGTACCCGTTTGCATTATCCATGGAAGACAGGTGAGACTATGGCTACATTGTGTCAGGTACGTCCTGAAGTTAATGCAGATGGTAAACTTACAGGAAACTCAATTTATGCCGGTTATTTCTGGACCAAGAATACAGGATGGATTTTGATGGCGGAGATACGTCGTCCAGCTATGCAGGTTTACTATACCGCACCTTACTCATTTAACGAGAACTTCTCGCCTCATAATGGCTATATCACTCGTTCGGTAGAGTTCCCACGTCAGTATTTCATCACTCCTGATGGTGAGTGGCACGAGTGCTTGGGATTCCATCAGGGCGGAGGCCGTCAGGTAGATGCTGGTCTTGAGGGTCGAAACGATTGTAGCTCTGGTTTGCGTGAAAATGGCCATTTCTATGGTCAGATTGGTGGATATTACAATGATAACACCATGCCTTTGGGTCATGTGTATCGTGAACCATCAAAGGAGCCACGTCCAGAGATTGATTTTGAGGCCCTCTCTCAGTTGGGTGAGAAGATTGACTGGGTTAATAAGACAAATATTCCAGCTGGATTTGAAAACTGGAAGGAGGATTATTAATGGGTGTGTATAACAAGTGAATTGTTGTTATACAGATCTTAAAATAGATGGGGTTGCAGCACATGCGCTGCAACCCTTTTTTTGTGGAATGAATATTATTTTGTACCTTTGGAAGAGAAAGTGCTAGAATTATGAAACAGAGTTGGAAACCAGGGACGATGATATATCCTCTGCCTGCGGTGTTGGTGAGCGTAGGTGCTACCGAGGAGGAGTACAACCTCTTTACGGTGGCATGGACTGGAACTGTTTGTACCAATCCTCCGATGTGTTATATATCGGTACGCCCAGAAAGACACTCTTATGAGATTTTAAAGCGTACGGGTGAATTTGTAATCAATCTTACTACAGCCCGTTTGGCTCGTGCTACCGATTGGTGCGGTGTGCGCTCGGGTAGGGACTATGATAAGTTTAAGGAGATGGGGTTAAAACCTGTGCCAGCAGCTGTGATAAAAGCGCCTGTTGTGGAGGAGTCACCTGTGGCGATTGAATGTCGGGTTAAGCAGGTTATTCCTCTTGGTTCGCATGATATGTTTCTTGCCGAGGTGGTGAATGTGCTGGTGGATGAAGAATATATTGATCCCGAGAGTGGAAAACTTGACCTGCAACGAGCTGAATTGATAACCTATTCCCATGGTGAATACTTCCGTTTAGGCGATGTAATAGATCATTTCGGCTGGTCGGTAAGGAAGGCGAAGAAAAAGCCTAAATCAAGACATAAGTAATGCCTTATAATGCTATTCTAAGGCCTTGTGATAGCCTGCAAATGTTTGATTTGCAGGCTCTTTTTTTGTACGTTTGCGAATGCTTTTTAGAGGTTGTAGAAGGCTGCCCTATTTTGATGATTAGTGTGGGTGACAGCCATCCGATAGGCTATTTATATATGTAATTTTGTGTTGAATGAAAAGGCTGATAATTCTATTTCTATTTGTTGCTCGGATAACAGGACTCTTTGCTCAAACTCAGCAGGAACTGATGCAGGCATATCGTAATGGAGCTTTGCCTAAGGAGTTGATGGATACTTTTCAAGAGGTACAGGGCAATTCAAAGAATGTGGCACTGCAAGACTCTGCACAAAAGATTCGGCGCACACGTAATGTGAATATTTCTAGAGAGAAAGCAGGTGGGGGCTCGGCAACCGCTGTTAGAGGGCATGTTGCACCTGTGCTGGTTGGTGGGAGTGATGTTAAGGGCGAGTTGGGCTCTATGGTCATGAAAAGAATATATGGTCACGATTTGTTCCAAGGTGAAAATCTGACATTCGAGCCTAATTTGAATATTGCTACACCTCAGAATTATACGTTGGGTCCAGGCGATGAGTTGATAATTGATATTTGGGGTGATGCTCAGATGACCATTGATGAGGTTATCTCACCTGATGGTAAAATCAACGTTTCAGGAATTGGGCTTGTGCCGTTATCGGGACTTACTATCGAGGAGGCAACACGAAGCCTGCAACGTCAACTGGCTTCCATATACGAAGGCTTGCATAATGGAACGGTTAAAATGAAACTTTCATTGGGTGCAATTCGTAGCATACAGGTGAATGTTATGGGCGAGGTAGGTGTTGCGGGTACTTATACCTTGCCATCGTTGGCAACTCTCTTTCATGCTTTACATGCGGCGGGAGGTGTCAGTAATCTGGGTACGATGCGTTCCATTCAATTATATCGTGATGGAAAACTATTCTCAGAGGTCGATGTATATAGTTATATCATTAACGGCAAAAGTGAATCCGATATAGCTTTATGCGAAGGTGACATGATTATTGTGTCGGCATACGATAAGTTAGTCGAGATTTCGGGGCAGGTGAAGCGTCCGATGTTTTATGAGATGAGGCATGGTGAAACAATAGCAGATTTGATAGCTTTTGCCGGCGGATTTACCAATGAGGCAAATAGAAGTGTGATAAATATAACCCGTCGTCAAGGTGGAAAGTTTAGCTCATTTACCATCAATGCTGCCGATTATGGAGAGTTCCTCCTTGCGGATGGTGATATGTTGTCGGTGGCAGGAAGTATCGATCGTTATGAAAACCGAGTGCAGATTAAGGGGGCAGTTTATCGTGAAGGGTATTATGCAATAGACGATAAGGTAAAGACTGTGAAACAACTTATTGAACGAGCTGATGGTTTACGGGAAGATGCTTTTTTAGCGCGAGCCGTACTTTATCGCGAGAAACCTGATTGGACTTTGGAGGTTGAGGCCGTAGATTTAGCTTCATTGATGTCGGGGGCTATTGCCGATATCACGCTTCGTGCAAATGATATGCTTGTTATCCAATCGGTGTCTCAGATGCAGGAGGTGTATAACGTAGCTATTTTTGGCGAGGTGCAAAATCCTGGCACCTATCCTTATGCCGAGGGTATGACTGTCGAGGATTTGGTTGTGGCGGCTAATGGCCTGCGCGAGTCGGCTGCTACGGCAAATGTGACTATCACACGCCGTAAAAAGGATTCGAAGAGTCTGCAAGTGAGCGACCAACTATTTGAGGTTTTCACTATTGAGCTTCAAGATGGTTT
>JAGBTO010000069.1 GCA_017631285.1 Alistipes sp. | reverse complement strand
TACCAGATCCCTCATCGCAAGAGTGTGATCCAGAACTACTACCGCATCCCTCGTCACAAAAAGGGTGCTGTGGCTAACTTTACGCTCACGAAGCGTACCGCACCTGTCGATAAATACACCATAGTTATGATTGGCGACCCGCAGATGCGTGGTCTTGGTCACGACGGCTCGGGCGAGCGTTATCGTGATGTTGTACTCCCTGATGTAGAAGAGTTTAAGAAGACCATAAAGGGAGAGTTCTTTGCTATCAACCTCGGTGACTTGGTTTACAACTGGATGGCAGGTTATGATGACTATATGGATATGAGCGCTCCTCTCTCGTTCCCTATGTGCCATTTAATAGGTAATCACGATTACGATCAGATGAACATCATCGAGGGTAAGTTGGGAACTCCATTCTTTGAGGAGTATGTGTCACCAACCTACTACTCGTTCACTATCGGCAAGATTCATTACGTGATGGTAAACAGTATCGAGTACAGCCGTGCGAATGCAAAAAAACACTACGGTTCAGGCTTGGACAACGAGCAGTTGGAGTGGTTGAAGCAAGATTTGAAGTATATCCCACACGACTATACAATATACATCTGCGGTCACGCAAATCTTTGGAAGAAGCCTGGTGACGACCCGAACGCCTCGTTCGGTAAATACAACGTAAATTACAAGGAGTATACAGAACTTATCAAGCCTTATAAGCGTGTTTATTCGTGGTCTGGTCACTACCATGTCAACTATGAGTTCGAGTATGCAGGAAAGCCTGAATACGAAGATATGAGCCACTTCTCGTGTATCTCAGTGTGTCGTTGCATTGGTGCCTTGCGTTCAAATAAGGAGATGGATAACGCAGGTCGTCCTAACGGCTATATGGTCGTAGAGGTTGAGGGTGAAGATGTCAAGTGGTGGTACAAGAGTGTTGGTCACGGCCGTAACTACCAGATGCGTACCTACTCTCCTGTTCGCACGGGCGATGGCTATGTGAAGGTTAATATCTGGAACTACTCTTCAGACTCGAATTGGTCTGCAGTCGAGTGGTGGGAGAATGGCAGGAAGGTCGGAGAGTTAGAGCAGTTTGCGGAAGAAGATCCTGACTATGTGCAGATCTTCAATGAGCAACTTACCCACCTCAAAGGTATGGCTGCGAACTTTGCTAAGCCTTCAAAGTCACGCTTTATGTTCCGCATTAAGCCGAGTGAGGGTGTTAAAAGTGGAGAAATCCGTGTAACCGATAACTTTGGTGTCACCTACACTGAGAAAGTTGAGTGGTGATTGTCAATGTTAAACTTTATAATAATTGAAAAATAAGTGCTCTATGAATAAAAAAATCCTCTGTTTATTTCTCTTGGCAATCATCTTTGCCGGTTGTAAAAATGAAATTACATATGAAACCAGAGACGGATATACATTGATACATCAGAGTCGAGGTGCGACCCTGGGATATTCTACATCTCCGATTCTGATGGTTGACGGCTTTGCTTTCAAGGATTTGAACCGAAATGGAAGTCTGGATGTGTATGAGGATTGGAGACTGCCGGCTGTGAAAAGAGCAAGAGACCTTGCAGAGCAGCTTCCGATTGACAGATTGTGTGGCCTGATGCTTTATTCCAAGGCGACTGATGCGGATAGCGTTAATCTGACACAACGACAGATAGATTATCTGACAAAGGACTATATCCGTCATATGCTTGTACGTGCTGTCAAGGATCCGAAAACTGCTGCGCAATGGTCCAATAATATTCAGATTCTTTGTGAGTCAGAGCCTTACGGAATACCTTCCAATAACAGTACCGATCCAAGAAACTATACCAATGGAAAAGCTTCCACGGGAGCATATGGTCATGAACCCGATGGCGAATTCGATCCGTCCGGCGCAAGTGATATCTCGAAGTGGCCTCGTGAAGTGGGTATGGCTGCAACTTTTGATCCGGCATTGGTATATGCTCATGGAGAAGTCGTGTCGGCCGAGTACCGTGCCTTGGGAATTACCACAGCTCTCTCTCCTCAGATAGATCTTTCTACTGATCCGAGATGGCGAAGATTCTACGGTTCTTTCAGCGAAAGTCCTGAATTAAGCCGTGACATTGCCAGAGCATATTGTGATGCAATGCAGACTACTGAGGGATCAAAAGACGGTTGGGGAGACATGTCTGTCAACTGTATGGTGAAGCATTGGCCAGGTGGCGGCACAGGAGAGGGAGGACGCGATGCTCATTTCGGAACAGGAAAATATGCGGTATATCCGGGTAATAATTTTCAGACACACCTGATTCCTTTTATTGACGGTGCGTTTAAATTGCAGGGTGGAACTGAGATGGCGTCCGCTGTAATGCCTTATTATACGATTTCTTTTAGACAGGATCCGACAGGAGAGAATGTCGCTAACGGATTCAGCAAGTATATAATTCAGGATCTGCTCAGGGGAAAGTACAATTATGAAGGAGTGGTTTGTACGGACTGGGGTATAGTGAATGATTATGTCCATGTGTACAAGCATGGTGGCAAGCCTTGGGGAGTTGAGACTTTGTCTCTTGCCGAAAGACGTCTGAAGTGCTTTGAGGCTGGTGCCGATCAGATTGGTGGCGCTTCGGATAACTCCTTAACCCTTCAGGCTTATGAGTTGTGGAAGGAAAAATATGGCGAAGAAAACGCAAGAGAAAGATTCAATCTCTCTGCTGTGCGTCTGCTTACAAATATATTCCGTGTAGGAAACTTTGAGAATCCATATGTGGATCCGCAAGTCGCGCAAGAGGTTGTGGGATGTCAGGAGTTTGTTGCAGCAGGCTATGAGGCTCAGGTGAAGTCAATAGTCATGGTGAAGAATCACGAAAATGCTTTACCTAAGCCTGTAAAAGCAAAGGTGTATCAGCCTCTTCGTAAGGCCGATCCGGCATTGACTCATTGGCGGAAACCAACGCCGGCTTATGAGGAATATCCGTTCGGACATGACCTGTTGAGCAAGTATTTCGAAATTGTTGATTCTCCGCAAGATGCGGATTTCGCTCTGGTTGCCATCAAATGTCCTATCGGCCATTGGGGATATGTCGGACCTACGGAAGAATACCCTGACGGCCACTACCAGCCGATCAGCCTGCAGTATATGCCATACACGGCAGAATATGCCCGAGAACAAAGTATTGGCGCAGGAGATCCGACAGAGGCCGAATCCAATCGTTCTTATAAGGGATTTACAGAGACAACCTTCAATGTCGGTGATATGCAGCTTGTAATCGATACCAAGAAACAGATGGGAGCAAAACCTGTCATTGTAGTGGTGTCAACAGACAGACCGTTCGTGCCTGCTGAAATCGAGCCTTATTCAGATGCGCTGCTTTTAAATTTCGGTGTTTCCAACAATGCTTTGCTTGATATCATTTCGGGCAGGTATGAACCTTCAGGATTGCTCCCGATGCAGCTCCCGGCAAATATGAAGACAGTGGAACTTCAGGCAGAGGATCTGCCTTTCGATATGGAGTGCCATGTGGATGCAGACGGAAATACATACGATTTTGCCTTCGGACTGAATTGGAGTGGAGTGATCAAGGACGAACGTGTCAGAAAGTACTCAGTCTGCAACTGATGATAAACTTTATAATAATCGTCCGGAACTTTTACCGGATAGCAATGTAGATAAATATGACTATTAAGAATTTCTTTAGAACAACGATTGTAACCGTACTTTTGTGCTTGTTGCCAAGCATAGCATCTGCCAATCCACTGGTTGTGTTTTTTGGAGATTCCATCACCAGTAATTGGGGTATATATAGAGGTTCGTTCTTCTCTGCCAACAATTTTCTCTGTAAGGGAGTCAGTGGCGAAACTACGGGAAGTATGCTTAAGCGCTATGCTTCTGACGTGATTGACCAGCACCCTCAGGCGGTAGTCATCCTAGCTGGCACTAACGATATAGCACAAAACGATGGAGTGTTTGTGACAGCTGAGCAGATTAGCAGCAATATTTTCCTTATGGCGAAGATGGCGCAAACCGCCGGCATCAAGGTGGTATTATACAGCCTTCTTCCATCGTCGGGTTACGGGCGGAATAATAGTGTTGTACCAACCAACCTGATCCCCACTTTGAACACCATCATAGAGGAGTGGGCCGTGAACAACAACTGCGAATATGTCGATTATTATTCCATGTTTGTACAAGCTGATGGTTCACTCGATCCAAAGTTCACGACTGATAACTGTCATCTTGTAACCGAAGGTTACTACATTATGGAACAGGCGATAATGCCAATTCTTGAATCAATGCTTAATAAATAGTCCCGCACCCCCAAAAAAGAGTTTGAATATGACAAGATATCTGATTATTATAGCATTATTCTTGGGTTTCGTAGCTTGTGCTCCGGAGTCTGCGCTTGATGTTTCTGCGAAGTTGAGCGTAGCTGAGAACAAAATCGAGGCTAAGGCTGCCAAGGGCGTATATTTGTTGACTATTACAAGTGACACAAAATGGAGAGCAAGTTGCGATTCTGATTGGTTGTTTTTGAGGCAATATCATGGAGAAGGCAATGGTCAAGTCGAAGTTGAGATATTGGCAAATAAGGACGATGATGAGCGTAGCTGCGTCATTGTTATCAAGGGTGATGGCGTAGCCGAGGCTATAGAAATCCCTGTGATACAGGCTTCTGCCAAGGGCTTACTCGTTGAGAGAACCGTATATGAGATTGGAGCTGATGGTGGAAATGTTGTTGTTGATTTACAGACAAATACCGAGCTTTCTGCCACAATTGATGTTGAATGGATTACTCTGGTAGAGCCCACCCGTGCTATGGAGGCTCGTCAGCTGGTGTTTTCTGTAGCTCCCAATAGCGCAACCGAACCTCGTACTGCGACGATTACCTTGTCTGGTGAGGATGTGGAAGATGAGATTTTGACAATAACACAGTCTGAGGCCAATGCTTTGGTTGTAGAGAAGACGACATACGAGGTTGCAGCTAAGGGAGGAGACTTAGTGATTGATCTGAAGACAAATGTCGAGATTACCGCTGCAGTCGAGGAAGATTGGATTACTTTGGCAGAGGCAACACGTGCTATGACGGCTCGTCAGCTGGTGTTTGTTGTAGCTAAAAATGATGCAACTGAACCGCGTACTGCAACTGTCATCTTGTCGGGTGAGGGCGTTGAGAGTATAACATTGACGATAACACAGAATGGCGCAAAGCCGGCTGTGATATTTGCTGATGCAAACTTCAAGACATTCCTGCTTAACAATAATTACGATACAGACGGTGATGGTGAGTTTTCGCAGGACGAATTGGATGCAATTACAAGCGTCACCTTGTGGCGTCGTGTTGAGAAGGAGTATTTTACTTTCGAGACTGACAATATCACCGATCTGAGTGACTTGCAGCATTTGCCAAACCTCGAAGAGTTGGATATTCAGGGCGTACCTTCTGCCCTCACGGAGATTGATTTGAGTAGGAATACCAAACTCCGCAAGCTAAACTGCGCAAATACATCTATAGCATCGTTTGATTTGAGCAACAATACTGAGTTGGTGGAGTTGAATCTTTCTGGTACACCGATTACATCTGTAGATTTGTACAGCAACACAAAACTTACCAAACTTGAGCTTCGTAGTTGCGAGTCGTTGAATTCACTTGATGTGTCTGACCTCTCGAACCTCACAATGCTTAACTGTGCTTATTCTAAGCTCACTGCGTTGAATGTAGCTGGCAATACCCAACTTGTGGCTCTGTATTGTAATGGTTGTGGACTTGCTGAGTTGAATGTGTCGACTTTGGTGGCGTTGGAGCGTCTGGTTTGCGATGATAATAATCTTACACAACTTGATGCAAGCAATAATTTACAGCTTAAATCACTCACATGCACACGCAATAACCTTACATTGATCAAGGTTAACGGTTTGAGTAACTTGAAGCGTTTGGCTATCAGTCATAACCCAGTCAGCGAGTTGTCGCTTGTCGGAAATCTTTCTCTCCAATACTTGCACTCGGGATTCACAAATTTTACAACTATTGATGTAGCCCCTGCTACGGCATTACTAATGCTTAACGTTAACGACTCGAAACTTGCAAGTGTTGACCTGTCGATGAATACGGCATTGCGTGGTTTACGTTTGAATAACAACGCTTTGGCATCGCTAGATTTAACGAATAACAGCGATCTTCGCTACTTGTTTGTTGATGGTAATCCGGCATTGGAAATTATTGACCTTGGCGATTGGTTTAATGCTTCAATTGCTAAAAACTTCTTTAAGGACGAGCATACAAAGTGGGGTAATACTACTGAGCAAGGCAATATTACTGCAGACGATATGACGGACTCGAACGGAAGTTGGGCTCCAGCAAACTAGATTTATATAAAAATAAAATATTAACACATTCTTAGTATGAAAAAGATTTTGTTAACTGTTCTCGCAATCTGCATGATTTTCCCGTTGCATGCAGCTCCTGAACTGGAGGTCGCAAAGAGCGTGGATATCTGTGTGTATGGCGGAACTTCGCTCGGTGTTGTAGCTGCTTATACAGCAAAGAAACAGGGAAAGAGCGTTTTGCTCATTGAGCCTACAACCCACGTCGGAGGAATGTCCTCTGGTGGTTTGGGGATGACAGATATCGGTAATAAGTATGTTGTGAAAGGTATTGCTCTAGATTTTTATCGCCGTCTTGGTTCTTATTATGGTTCGTTGGAGAAGTGGGTGTTTGAACCAAAAGTCGCCGAAAAAATCTTTAAGGACTACATCGCTGAGGAGAATATCGAACTTTGGTGCAATCGTCGCATCGTTGATGCAAGGAAGGAGGGTGACCGTATCGTAAATATCACTCTTGAGGATTCTAC
>JAGBTO010000068.1 GCA_017631285.1 Alistipes sp. | reverse complement strand
TCCTTGAGTGCTGTAAGACCGTGCAATACAGGTACAGGCTTAATCTCGGCATTCTCCTTGTCGTCGAGGATGCTCAAATCCTTGCGGCGAGACTCTACGGCGTTGATGTAATAACGCTCAATCTTGGCAGCCTCTTCGTCGGTGAGCTTGTCGTCGAAGATAAGCAACTTCGATGACTTAATCTTAACCTGTGCAGTAGGCTCAATAAGGCGAACGCAGTCCACCGCCGAACTTGCGCGCTGGTCGAACTGACCAGGCAGATACTCTACTGCCAGATACTTCTTGCCCTCCAAAGGACATTCGTCCATCACGCTGTCGGTTACGACCTCACCAAAGACCGCATAGCGGCTTTTCTCCAGCAACTCCTCCGAGAAACCGAAGAGGTCATATACGTTCAGCAGACGCAACGACTCTAACTTTAGACCCAGGTTGTTGTTCAGTTCTTTGCGAAGGGTCTCCGCCTCGACCTGAAAACGTGGGTATTTCTCTACAAAAATACGGTAATTCTTCATATTGTGTTTTGTGTTTGTATTTTCTTTTCTGTCTAAAGCAGATTAATTCAAAACTCTCTTTGTGATATACCACGAAGGGGTTTTCCTCGGTGGTAGTTCTCCTCCACTCGTAGCGGATGTGTATTGCTTAATTGTGAATTTTGAATTTTACAACTCAGCCTCCAGCACCTTCTCGGTCTGAGCCTTGCGATAAGCGATAAGACGAGCTTCCAACTCGGGGTCGGTCAATGCGAAGATTGATGCAGCAATAAGGGCTGCATTTTTAGCTCCATTAATAGCTGTTGTAGATACTGGAATGCCGCCAGGCATCTGTACTATTGAGAGCAATGAGTCCAAACCACCCAACGCTGAAGTCTTGATAGGTACGCCGATTACAGGGATGGTTGTGAGAGCTGCTGTTACGCCTGCTACGTGAGCTGCACCACCTGCACCTGCGATAATGGCACCAATTCCACGCTCCTTTGCCGACTCGGCATACTCAACCATCAAATGAGGTGTGCGGTGAGCGCTGATTACGCGCTTCTCATACTCGATACCCAACTCCTCTAATGTTAGAACTGCGGCTTCCATAACACCCCAATCTGAGGTAGAACCCATGATAACTGCTACTTTCATAATCTATTTTAGAAATTAATTTTGATTTAAATATTCATAGGCGCAAATATACATTTATTTATTAAGAAAATAAAGAGAAATGCCATATAAAATGCATAATATTTCTTTGGGAGGTTAAATTTTATACGGAAAGTAGTTTTACATAGTCTTTATTGCGTTTTTTGTATAAAATAAATTACATTTGCAGAAGTGTAAATTATCGAATAGTCACATAAAATAATTAATATGAGAAAATTTTTAACTTTTTTATTTATAGCACTCAGTGTAGTTGCTTGTAATAACGAGTATGACGACAGCGCAGTATGGAATTCCATCAATGCTCTTGAGCAAAAGACTCAAGCTATGGAGAGTTTGCTCAATGCGCAAAAAAACAAACTCACAATCAGATCGGTTAAGACTCTTGCGAATGGTTATATTATAACCTTCTCGGATGGTTCTACTGCCACCATTACAAACGGTGAAGATGGTGCAGCAGGTGATACATTTATCAGCTCGATTGATATTGCTGAAAATTATGTAACATTCAAGCTTACTGATGGTAATGTAATTATAATTCCGCTCTATTCGGCTTTGGAGGTTGAGTTTGATGAGGCAGAGAGTGTAGCCGTATTGCCAAATCAGAGTTATTCAATTGCCTACACTATCAAGAGCCCTATTGATGATGTTAAGATTGAGGTTGTGTCATCGGCTGATATTAAGGCTAAAGTGGTTGCGAATGATGCAAAGAATGGTGTGATTGAATTTCAGACAGGCTCAGTAGTTGATGATTACAGCAAGCTTGTAGTCTTTGTGAGCAATGGCGAGAAAGTCGTAATGCGTTGTTTCTATTTTGAGCGTTCGACTCTTCAGATAAGTGATAATTCGCTTGTGGAAGCAGCTCCAGAGGGTGGCAATTTTACATTGGAATTTTTGTCGAATGTTGAGTGTGAGGCGATAATTTCAGATGATGCAAAGTCTTGGTTGCGTCAGGTTGATAGTCGTGCAGTGGAGAGCCGTCAAATGACATTTCATGCTGATGAAAACAAAGGCTTGAAACGTGAAGCAACTATTACCATTAAGGATAAGGATACTGATATGGCTGTCGAGTATAAGGTCGTGCAGTATAGAAACATGGTGTCGGAGATTCGCTTGGAAGCAGGAAACAAAGTGATGCCAACGGCGGGAATACTTGTAGCTCAATATGCTGATACGCCTGTTGATTGCGATATTAGCAAACTTGTTGATGGTAATTCTGCAACGTATTATACTACTGAATCTCAGAATTATAACTTTGTGTGGCGTGGTGATAGAGCCGCTAAGGTTTCAGTGTGTAACTTGGTGGTAGCTTCGCAGCAGGATTTACCAGTAAAGTTTTCGCTATATGCATCAAATGATGGTGAAAAGTGGAAGGAAATTTACAGTGCCGAGGGACGTGAACAGAATGGTGAGTATGCCATTTCATCGCCTACGAGCTACGTGTATTTTAAGCTGCAGATACATGATGTTGTGGAGCAGGCAGAGTCGCCAGCTCTTGCAGAGTGGAGTCTTGAGGGTGTTGCTTCGGAGAGTAATATGCTCTCGATGGCAGATGTGTTGAAAAAATGTGAGGGTCATACCTTCTCGGATAAGACACCTATGGGTAGCCATTATGCTAACCGCCACGTGACTACAGCGAGTGATATTGAGTGGCTGAGCAATGCGACAAATGAGCCTGCCCGCTTGGGGTCGGCGCCTGGATATTCATATCGCGATTATTCGGTTACGCTATATCCGTTTGGTGAGCCTGTTCCAGCCGATGTTAATCAGCATGGTATTGGTGATTGCTCGGCATTGGCTGTATTTGCCGAGATGGTATATCATAATCCCGATTTCATTAAATCTATTATCACCGACCATAAGGATGGAACCTTTACGGTGAATATGTACGACCCTCAGGGTAAGCCTGTTGATGTGAGAGTTACTTCAAAATTCTTGGGTGATAATAATGGTATTGGCGCCGCTTCGGGAAAGAATGGTGTTGCAACTTGGGCTACTGTATTAGAGAAGGCTATCATGAAATGGAATAAGATCTATGAGGTGTATCCCGATATCGGTGGTATTGGTAGCGAGCATGTAGCACCGCTTTTCACAGGTAATGGTAGTAGCTTTGCGTTTTACCCTGGTAGAATTTCTACTGCAGATTTGAAGCGTGTTGTGGAAATTTGTCTCGATGAGGGAATGATTGTTATCGGCGGATTTAATCGTGGCGGTATAAGTGTGGAGGGTGGTGAAACCGTTACAGGTCACGCTTACTCGTTTATGTATAGCCGTAATCCTAATGCGCTCTTTTCGATGCGTAATCCATGGGGATGGTGCCCAGGTGGAGATGGTAAGGATGATGGTTTGTTGAATATTGTCAATGGTGAAGTGCCTGGAACAATTGACCTGCGTATTATTTATCCAGGAGATTTGGCAAACAACTCTATAGAGAATTTGATGCCATATAATCCACCTGTGTTTTAATTGAATATGAGTTGCGGGCAGTAATTGTGCTGCAATTGAATTGTAATGACAAAGACTCTGCTTATGCGGAGTCTTTTTTTTGTTGTTATTAGTGTTATTGCTCGGAATGACAATTATGGCACATTAATGTCGCAACAGAAACTCAATAAACTTCTTAATCTTTCTATACCCCATATTCTGTTATAAGATTTGATAAATAAAGACAATTTTTGTTTGCTGGAATACACAAATATGGTATCTTTGCCTTTGGTTATGTAGTTTGTGTAGAATATACAACAGATATTTATATATTAATTTATATACTAAAATTCTTATGAAAAAACTATTTCTTTCATTTGCGATGTTGCTTGCTCTTGTAGGCTGTAGTAGCGATGATACTACCGAAGGAGGCGACGACAACGAGCAGCCCAATACCCCTACTGAATGTAATATCTATTCGGCTACAATCGAGTCGGCCGAGAAGTTTGGTTTTGAGTGGAGTGTTGGTTCTTCAATTTCTTTTTTCTCAACTACTCAAAATGAAATGTTTGCTTATAACATTGAGAATGGTAAGTTTGAGAAAGCCGACACTTCAAATCCAACCAGGGTGTCAACTCCAAATTTGTTTGGTGTATATCCTTATGCCACAGAAAATCGAGCAGCTAAGTCTGGTGAAATAACCTTTGTAACACCTGCTGAGCAGCCATACAAGGCTGATGGCGTTGATTTTACTGTAAGCCCAATGCTGGCTATTGCCGAATTGAGAGCATCCGAGTTGGAGTTCAAGCACCTCTTTGGTTATTTGAATATTCCTATCTACACCATATTGCCTGAGGGTGCCTCTGCCTTGACTATCAAAAACATAAAGTTTATACCTGCCAACGGTAAGTCTATTGCGGGTACAGCAAGTTTCGAGACCGACAATGTCATCGATGCAATGTATGATTTTAATTTCGGTAAGGCAGGACAGTCTCAGATTATTGTGAATTGTGGCGAAGGTGTCGTTGTTGGCACAACAGCCGAGGCTGCTACTTCGTTCCACTTTGTATTGCCTCCTGCGACATATACCAATGGCTGTATGATTGAGGTAGTCGCCCTCAATGGCATTTCATATAGTAAGACTATAAGTTCAACATTCACCATTGAGCGTGGTGAGGTAACTGCTTTACCTGTCGTTGATATTGTCGTTGGCGCAAATCCAGAGATGCCGGAAAGCATTCTCGCTGATATTCAGTTCGCAAATGATGCTGATAATAAGCCTGTGGCTACTGATGCTGTTAGTGGTATGCCAGTTAATACTATTTACTTAGGTAATCAGACTCAGAATGTTTGGGTTAGTGATGCACCTAAGGGTTACACGCTGAATAAGATTGCTACATTCGGTACAGATGAACCAAATTTGTCATACTTCGACCTTATTTTTACTGATGTCAAGGCAAAGATTCAGGATGGCTTCACTATTGAGGTTATTCACAGGGATCCTCATGCCCCCAGATTCAGTGAGAATGGTTGGCGAGCTTTGTTTGGTGGTCGCGATTTTGGTTTGTGGTTGACAGACGAAACCCAATTTACTTGGGATGCCCGAATTTGGCCAAATGTATCCAGTGCAAACTATAGTAAAAAAGAGATTTCGGCAGA
This sequence comes from Alistipes sp., assembly GCA_017631285.1. Lineage (GTDB taxonomy): Bacteria > Bacteroidota > Bacteroidia > Bacteroidales > Rikenellaceae > Alistipes. The sequence goes on along the minus strand of JAGBTO010000068.1, from coordinate 409 downwards.
TGTTTGGCATCACACAACATATATTTACGATGCCGAGGCTGAAAAGTTGCAGGTATATACCGATGGCGTGCTTGAGGTTGACAAGGCATGTGGTAAGATGCGAGACATCACCAAAGATCACCTCCCTATTGGTGCTCGTTCTTTCAGTGGTAGTGATACCTTCAAGTTCCCTTGGGGTGGCGATATTGCTCTGTTCAGAATCTACGACGAGGCTATAACCAAGGATCAAGCAACTTTGATGTGTTATGAAGTTCAAGACCAGATAGATGCTTTGAATAGTGCTAATGCTCAATAAACCGATATATTTTTAAGTGTGGTTTAAAAGTGAATTTTATTTGAAAACGATTATGAAAAAGAGAATATTTGCCGCTTTGGCATTGATTACACTTTTTGCCTGTGCAGAGAGTAG
>JAGBTO010000067.1 GCA_017631285.1 Alistipes sp. | reverse complement strand
GCCCTCCTTTGTTGCTGTGATACGCACCTTATGTGTATCCGAGGGGTTGTAATCGTTGGTAATAATAATAAAGGTATCTACCGCCTCGGGCATAGTCGCACGATTGAGTTCAATAGGCGTAATAGCAATAGATTTCATCCCTTGCTTGTATGTGGGATAGCAAGTAATGTAGTCGGGGATATCTGATATAGTCCACGATAGGTAGGTTGTGCCTACATTCTCTACTTTGAGGTCGAGTTTTGCTGCTTCTGTGCCGAAGTCGAGTGTGCTGGTCAAGAGTTTAATCTTGCCATCGGTGTACTCGGGTTCCATGAATTGGATGGTCACGATATACTTATTCACTCCGTCGCTAATGGCAAATGCACTCTCGTCCGCACCTGCGGGAAGTCCGTCACGGTCAATTGCTACCTGAATCTCGGTCTCGTTGCCAGCCTCCAATGTGCCAGAATCGGGCGAGAAGGTGAAGATGTCGTCCTGTACGTCGGTAATCTCCCATTCAACCGATGCGTCTCCCACATTCTTGATGGTGAAAGGACGCACCGAATCATTCAATCCAAAGTCAATATAGTCCTGGGGTAACTCCAAGCGTCCCATAGCCTCCTGATTATCAGGTTGGTCAGTATTGTCGGGGTCGGTGTTGGATACGTTACTCTCGTGTGAGCCGACGTTCACGTTTATCTGCTGATCGTTTGTGCCGTCAGAAACCATAAACGAAGTCACAAGGTTATTAGCCTGTACCTTAGATCTGTCGAGCTTTATTGATATAACCTTTGCATTACCAGCCTGAATTGTACCGCTGGTATCAGATACCGATAAAGCATCACTTTCAAGGCCAAAAATTGTCCAATTAAGCAGGGCGTTACTCTTGTTCTTTATGCGGAAAATTTGCTCGGTCGATTGGTCTCCAAAGTCAATATCAAGAGGTGTAACCTCCATAATACTTGATACTTGCTTGCTGGGTGAACAGTTAGCAGTAAGCGATGAACTACCACCCAAGGCAGAGAAGGTCACGATGCCAGATGTCTCTTCGCTCAGGTTTGCGCGGTTGGCATAGAATACGATCGTCTGCGACTTGCCCGCACTAATCTGCCCAGCAATGGGCGAGGCTTTGAGCCATGTGTTCTGTCCCAAGTCGAGTGACCACTGCGCATCCTTTTTGCTATCGTTAGTGACCGTAACAGCCATCTGTGTTTGTGTCGTGCCGAAATTGAGTGTCAGAGGGTTGATGTCGAAAATCTCGACAACTGCCTGAGGCTTCAGTCGTATATCGCATGATACGCTCTGTCCTGGGATAATAGTTATCTGACGGCTATTTGATTCGTAGCCATCGGCAGAGACCGATATTGTGTACTGCTTGGCTTCGAGCTGACGGAACTCGAAGTGTCCGTCGCTGCCCGAAACGGTACTCATGTTATTAGGAGAGAGTATAACCTCGGCATTACGCACGGGCTCACCCGTTTCAGAGTTGGATATTGTGCCATACACATCACCAAAAATAGGCACCTCATCCTCGGTGCAACCGATGAAGAGTACTGCCACGCAGAGCAACAGTGAATGAGTAAGTTTATTCATATTACTTATTTAACTTAGTGTTTATTCTTTTAAAAAGTATATCCGACGATCTTATCAGCGTATGTTGACCAACTTGTGGCAGTCTTATATGCATTTACCGCCGCTGTCGGAACATATATTTTAAGAGCCGAAGTGTCGTCTGCTAATGCCCCTGCATCCAATGTGGGCGGAGTTGTAGATTTGCTATACAACTCTGTTAAATTGGTATCTAAAGCTCCATATTCGATGGTTGTAACACTTGCGGGAAGTGTTATGCTTGTGAGCTTGGAATTATGAAATGCGTACCAACTAATTTTAGTGACTCCATCAGGAACAATGTACGACGATGCTGCTCCCTTGGGTGCAAATGCTATAAGTACCCCATCTACAATCAAACAGCGTTTATCGTCCGTGGCAAATTTGCTATTAAATGCAGATAGATTAAAACAAGCACCAAAAACAGAATTATCAATCTCGGTAACAGAGTCTGGTATGGTTACAGTAGATAGATTAAAACAATTCCAAAAAGCTCCAGTACCGATTGCGGTGACACTATTGGGAATAGTAATACTTGTAAGTTCGCAATTAGCGAATGCATACCCTCCAATCTTGGTAACACTATTCGGGATATTATATGTAGTCAGACCTTTGGGTGCAAAAGAGTTTAGAACACCATCAACTATTAAGCATCGGTTATCAGTAGATGCAAATTTGCCATAAAATGCCGATAACTCCCGACAATTCTCAAATGCACTCTCTTGAATTGTGGTAACGCTATTGGGAATTGTTACAGTCAATAGAGAGGTACAATATCGAAAGGCAGAATCTCCAATATAGGTAACGCCGTTAGGGATGGTGATCTCTGTGAATTCACAACCATGAAATGCCGCATTACCAATGCGGATCACGGTTTCGGGAATTGTAATGCTTGTGATAGTATTGCATCCATTAAAAGCACGATCTCCAATGATAGTTACTTCTCTATCGAAGGTGATTACTCCCTGCCCATCCTCATAAACATTAGAGACAATGTTCGCTCCAAAGGCGTTAGTCTGAGTGGGTGTTACTACCTCCCCATTAGCAGATGTGTAGTAAATCTTGCTAATCGTATTGGAGGTATCGGGGTTTATAATCATCCACGCAAATTCACTCCATCCCTCGGCAGAGGTGTATGTATTATAAGTGCCGTCAGGAATATGGATTTTGCAATCCTCGGCTACTCCTTCGAAAGTAGCATAGCGGTTTGCTGTCAGTTCGAGTGTCGGAGGGGTTGTTGGTAAACAATGGATTGTCGATAAATTGCTTGTAAGGGCAAATGCCGACCATCCTATCTCGGTAACACCAGCAGGAATGGTTATTGTTGTTATGGCTGTGCCAAGGAAAGCACATCCGCCAATCTTGGTAACCCCATTGGGAATAGTGCAATTAGCAAGCGAAGTGCAATCTTGGAACATTTGGTATGGCAACTCCTTTACTCCGCTTGGAATGTTTATCTTTGTAAGTTTTGCACAGCCGGCAAAAGCACATGACCCGATGTATGTTACACTCTCGGGCAGAGCAATCTCGACTAATGATATACAATGAGTAAATGCCGAATTCTCAATTGCCGTTATGCCCTGAGGCACCTCAAATTTGGTAATGCCAGCAGGGACAACCTTAATAAGGCGGTTGTCAATAATCACACTTCTATTGTCCGATGTTGCATGCTTGCCATAGAACTTCTCCAATTTGAGACAATCGACAAATGCACGGCCACCAATCCAGCTTACATCTGATAGATTGATGCTTGCCAGAGCCGTACAACCCTCAAACGATTGGAAGCCGATCTCCGTGACGCCGCTCGGGAGAGTGATAGTAGATAACGTATTGCGGCCATAGAATGCTTCGTCTCCAATTGTCTGGATATCTGCGTCAAGGGTAATTGTGCCTAACCCATTTTCATAGACGTTAGACACGATGTTTGCGCCTAACTCCTCGGCGTTGGGGATTACTATATTTCCGTTGGTCGAGGTGTAGAAGATCTTGCGGGGAGTGGGTGCTACATCAGGATGCAGCGGGGTCTCGGGCTGCTCGGGAGCAGGATCGCTGTTTATGCCGACATTTACATTTACCTGCTGATCCACAGTGCCATCCGAGATAGTGAATGACGTTACAAAGTTCTCGCTCTTGATTTTCGAACGGTCGAGTGTGACAACCACTACTTTGGCCGCTTCGGGCTGGATTACACCGCTCTTGTCGGATACGGTAATAGCCTCCTCCTCGATACCGAAGATGGTCCAGTTCAGCTCCGTTGAACCGATATTCTTGATACGCAGAGTCTGCTCGTTTGAGATAGTTCCGAAGTCAATATTCAGAGGCATAATCTCCATTGTTGTCGATAGCTGCTGGCTGGGTGAGCAGTTCACGGTCATTGACGAGGTGTTGCCCTGCGCTGCAATGGTTACAATGCCCGAGGTCTCGGCGGTGAGGTATGCACGGTTGGCCGAGAAGACGATAGTCTGCTTCTTACCTGCACCAAGTTGTCCAGCAATGGGCGACGCTTTGAGCCATGTGTTCTGTCCCAAGTCGAGTGACCACTGCGCATCTTTTTTGCTGTCGTTAGTGACCGTAACAGCCATCTGTGTTTGTGTCGTGCCGAAGTTGAGTGTCAGAGGGTTGATGTCGAAAATCTCGACAACTGCCTGTGGCTTCAGTCGTATATCGCATGATACGCTCTGTCCTGGGATAATAGTTATCTGACGGCTATTTGATTCGTAGCCATCTGCATCGACAGATATTGTGTACTGCTTGGCTTCGAGCTGACGGAACTCGAAGTGTCCGTCACTGCCAGAAACCGTACTCATGTTGTTAGGCGATAGGATAATCTCGGCATTACGCACGGGCTCGCCCGTTTCAGAGTTGTAGATGGTACCATACACATCACCAAAAATAGGCACCTCATCTTCGGTGCAACCGACTATGAGAGCAGTAGTACAATAAAGTACGCAAAGAAAAAGAAGTCGTTTCATTGTATACACATTAATGTGATTCATCGGATGGCTTACACTACCCTTTTACTCAGATGAGTAGGTGCTGACGTAGAATAGAGTGTTAGCTAATTAGAAAGTTATAGCAGCGGTCATTACAGGAGCCCCCTCCATTGTTACCGATGGCGCAAGTACATAATTGTTACCTCGAGCATCACTACGTTTTACAACGATACGTTCTGCTCCGGGAGCTGCAATAGCATCGATTATATTATACAGGTATAGCGCAGCTGCAGCGCCAATACATATATTACGCGATGTAGCGAAGATGTCTCGCTTGGTCTGATAACGACGAATCATGTTTACGTCGTGAGTTTGATATATTCGTTTGTTGTAGTCGGCGCGTTGCCCCTCGGTAAAGATAACACCAGCAGCCAATACTGCCGTGCCTCCTAACATAAGACCACCTTTGACATATGATCCTTTGTGGAACTGCCCCCAGCCGGGAATAATCATCGAGCGCCATAAGCCTCGTACACCATACTTGGATGTAGGAGTGGTACTATCAAACGAGGGAGTGTCTTTTGAGGTAGACTTAGCATATAGCTTCGTGAGGTGGTATGTACCTGATGCGTCACGTTCCCAATATTCCGCAATCTCTTTTACATGCAGTTGAATCTCGTTACCTTGAATGTGGCTGTTAATCTCTATATCCTCACTTTGTATATTCTTAATTTCTCCATTTTCAAGAACTTGTGAGTCAATAATCTTTGATTCATAGTCGGAAATAACTACCACGCCATTTTCAAAACCTGAATTGGCAATAAGTCCAGCAAGTGATTTCTCTCGTGCTTCATCAAGCGATGATGCCATCGAAAGGTCCAATTCATAATTAAAAGAGTTATTGGTTGGCTTGGGTAACTTGTGAATCCAATGAGGCTTTATTGAGTGTGATTTATTGGTTTGGGCCGATGCAATATTAATATAACCAATCGAACATGCTACTATAAAAATGGGTAACAGAAACCTTTTCATAACATTATTGACTTATGTTGTTAAAACCATCATTCACGAAGTTTGAGACTTCATCTGCATATTTGCGTGCAATACCCATCTCCTCTGCTGCGGCTTCTAGAGCTTTCTTGTTTGCAGCCGCGGCAGCACTCTCGTCAACAATGAAAAAGGCGCGCATTTCATAAGTGCCGTCATTATTGCGTTTATACATGTAAAATGATGGTTTGAGTTCGCCATTTAGTTCTTTAATCACAAGCCGCTCATATCCAGCAACAAAATTTTCACGTTGCTCATTATTGAGATCTATGAGATCAGTATTGATTCGAGCTCTTACCATTGAGCGTGCATATTCAGCATATTCGTTAATGGCATTGTTACGTGCGTTTGTTTTCGCTAGGTTGAGACTCTGTTTTGCGTTAGCGTTACCTGTCAACTCGATAGCTTCGCCTGAATCTAATTTGGCATAATGAGCGGTTAATACTGAACTGAAAGTTCCAGTACCATCCAACGACCAGCCTTCTTTTTCAAACTGTTTGGCGTTGGTCTTTACAACCTTTTTTGAAGCTTTAGAGATTTGCGCATAAGCGATGTTGGTTGATGATAACATGCAACCAATAATCAGAAGAAGTAAGGTTCTCATAATTCTGTTGTTATGCCACTCGGCTCCTATGTGACAGGTAATAAATACGGAAAGTGTGGAGTCGTCCGTTTATCTGACAATAGGCATTTGGCGTGGCCCGAACACAAATAAACAATACCCCACACCTGTACAGTATGTTTTGTGCAGAGGGCACAATTTATCCATACGTAATACAAGCGATGAGTGTTATTGCCTATCCTCGTGTTCTTAAAATCGCCAAATTTTATTGTCAAGGATTAGCGAAACACTTTCACTAAAAATATGTCTGTTGATTGCTCAACATCACAAAGTTAGCAAATATTCCGCAAATTGCAACACTCATAAAGGGGTATTGTCGTTAATTTTCTTTTACAAATTTCAGTAAAACAAATTTCATGCGCAATAGCAATCGACGTTGAAGATGAATTTTGTTCTACTTACTTTGGGTTTTTGTGTTTCGTCTTAGTCTGCAATAGATTTGTGTGTGTTGGAATATTGAACTTAACACATTAAAACTTTGCCGTTATCGGCAAGAAGTGTTATATTTGCAGAGGAGTTCGGCAGTAAACTTGCCGATAGAGAGAATATGGAGTATATATCAGTCAGTGAATTTGCTAAACGACACAATGTATCGGAGCGAACGATTCGCAATTATTGTGCTGTGGGTAAGATCGTGGGAGCAATGCTCGTAGGAAAGAGTTGGATGATTCCTGCAGATGCGGAGTTGCCTAAACGCGGTAAGCAGCGTAAGCGTGTTATGCCTCTGCTTGCGGTGCTTCGTGAGCAAAAGCAGATGCAGCTCAGAGGAGGCATATATCATCGCACACAGATTGATATGACCTACAACTCAAATCATATTGAGGGCAGTCGCCTTACGCACGACCAGACACGATATATATTCGAGACAAATACAATAGGCATAACCGACGAGAGCGTGAATGTGGATGATATTATTGAGACATCTAACCACTTCCGTTGCATTGACTATATTATTGAGAACACCGAGCTACGTCTATCTGAAGATTTTATCAAGCATCTGCATCTATTGTTAAAGTCGGGGACATCGGATAGTCGTAAGGAGTGGTTTCGGGTTGGCGAGTACAAGCAATATCCCAATGAGGTGGGAGGCATTGATACCATCCTACCAGAAGATGTTGCGCGAGAGATGAAAGCACTCTTGAAAGAGTATAATGCAATTAAAGGTAAGTCGTTGGAGGATATTGTGGATCTGCATCAGCGATTCGAGGTAATTCACCCATTCCAGGATGGTAATGGGCGTGTCGGAAGGCTCGTAATGTTTAAGGAGTGTTTGGCTAATGGCATCGTGCCGTTTATCATCACCGAGGAGTTGAAGATGTTTTATTACAGAGGACTTCATGAGTGGGATCGGGTTAGAGGATTTTTGCTCGACACCTGCCTAACGGCACAAGACAATTATAAGATGCTACTCGATTATTTCCGCGTGCCGTATAAGTAATGATAACATTTCCTAATATTCTGAAAAAACAAAGCCCAACAGACTCTGAATCTGCTGGGCTTTTGCTTGTTGTGCCATATCATCCCAAAATCGAGGTTTTATAACAACGCTTGATGTGACCTTTTTTCTGTGCCCTTCGTGGTAAAATTGGCGATAAAGAGGTGCTTCTCCCTGCTTGTTTGCCTTGTCGGCTCTGCAAATAATCTTATTGTTCATTGTGTATTAAGATTATGCAGTAGAATATATCTTGTGACTCGCCCTAAAAAAGGGGGACAAAAAAGGGGGGGGGGGCAAAACCCCCGTTTTTACCCCCGAAAAAGGCCCTGAGACCTCTGATTTTGGAACATAAAAAAGATGGCTACTTAAGTAACCATCTGATCTCCAGAGCTGAATCCGAGACTTGAACTCGGGATGCGCTTGCATCCCGTTGGGACTTATTTTTACATTCCCTCTAAATCTCCCTTTGAGAAAGGGAGACTTCGGGGGTCCCTCGTTCAATACCAGCCCCAATACATTAAGAAGATAAACGGTAGCGTGTGCTACCGTTTCCCTATCCATGAGCTGAATCCGAGACTTGAACTCGGGATGCGCTTGCATCCCGTTGGGACTTATTTTTACATTTCCTCTAAATCTCCCTTTGAGAAAGGGAGACTTCGGGGATCCCTCGTTCAATGCCAGCCCCAATACATTAAAAAGAAAAACGGTAGCGTGTGCTACCGTTTCCCTATCCAGAGCTGAATCCGAGACTTGAACTCGGGACCCCTTCATTACGAGTGAAGTGCTCTACCACTGAGCTAATTCAGCCTTTGAGCCTTCTTGGGTGGCTCTTTGCGTGTGCAAATATCGTAATTATTTCGTAAGTTACGATATTTTCTCGGGTTTTTTCTTATAAAAACTATGCCCGAACATCTGCTCGGGCATAGTGTAGATTCTATTTATCGTGCTGCGGGTGCAGGCATACCGGGCTTGGTGGGGATACGACCCTCATCCATAGCGGCGCTCAATGCAATCCAAGCAGCGATAACTGCGTCAACCTTCAAATCCTCCAATGACAGACGCTCGTAGGTATCCATCACGGTGTGGTATGTACGACCATACTCCAACTCATCCTGGATGAACTGGTATGCGGGCAGACCCAAACCGTTGAATACTACGTGGTCGGTGCTACCTGTACGGCGCAGTGAGAGGGTCTGGAAGCCGATAGTCTCGATGTGCTTCTTCCAAGCCTCGAAGAAGGGAACAGCCTGATCGTTCTCTTCGAGGTAGATACCGCGGAAGCGACCTGAACCGTTATCCATATTCAGATAGAGTGCGAAGTTGTCATAGCCAGCGAGCTTCTTGCCCTTAGCCGAGTCGTAGAGGTTGATGTTGGCGTAGCCGCGTGAGCCATAGAGACCCTGCTCCTCGCCACCCCACAATGCAAGGCGGATAGTACGCTTGGGCTGGATGCCGAGCGACTTGATAATACGCATAGCCTCCATCATCACGATACAGCCTGATGCGTTGTCAGCACCACCTGTACCACCATGCCATGAGTCGAAGTGAGCACCGATAAGCACAACCTCGTTCTTGAGCTTGGGATCGGTACCAGGGATCTCAGCGATCACGTTGTTGATGCGCTGGTTGTTGGTGAATGTGTTCTTGATGTTGAGCTCCATCTCAACCTTCTCGCCCTTGGCAATCATACGAGCCATGCGGCCGTGATCATCGATGGGAAGCATAACCTCGCAAATAGGCTCGGGGTCGCCCACCTTATATGATACACCGCGAGAGGGAGCAACGTTGAATGTACCGCCACCGCTGATGATAGCTGCGGGCTTCTCCTCCTTGAGCATATTGGTAATAGCTGTCT
>JAGBTO010000066.1 GCA_017631285.1 Alistipes sp. | reverse complement strand
CAGTTCTCGTCAGAACCAATGTACTTCTCGGTGTTGTTAGGGTCACGCAATGAAATCTGTGCTGTGTAGTTCTCGAACTTGAGTGTGCGGAAGATGTAGAGTACGATGTCGATAACCTTCTCGAACTCCTCCAGAAGCTGGTCTGGGCGCACGAAAAGGTGAGCATCGTCCTGAGTAAAGCTACGCACACGTGTCAAGCCGTGCAACTCGCCCGACTGCTCGTAACGATATACTGTACCGAACTCAGCCAAGCGAACAGGAAGATCCTTGTAAGAACGTGGCTTTGAACGGTAAATCTCGCAGTGGTGAGGACAGTTCATAGGCTTCAACAGATACTCCTCGCCCTCGAATGGAGTGTGGATAGGTTGGAACGAATCCTTACCATACTTTGCGTAGTGACCCGATGTAACGTAGAGTGACTTGTCGCCGATGTGTGGAGTGATAACCTGCATATAGCCGTAATCCTTCTGAATCTGGCGCAAGAAACGCTCCAAACGGTCACGCAACTCAGCACCCTTTGGCAACCACATTGGCAAGCCCTGACCCACACGCTGTGAGAACATAAAGAGCTCCAAGTCCTTGCCCAACTTACGGTGGTCACGCTTCTTTGCCTCCTCAATCATAGCCAGATACTCATCAAGCATTGACTTCTTTGGGAATGAGATACCATAGATGCGTGTAAGCATCTTGTTATTCTCATTACCACGCCAATAAGCACCCGCTACTGATGTGAGCTTCACGGCCTTGATTACGCCAGTGTTAGGGATGTGTGGACCACGGCAAAGGTCGGTAAATGAGCCGTTGGTGTAGAATGAGATGGTACCATCCTCTAAATCCTGGATAAGCTCTACCTTATATTGGTCGCCCTTCTCGGTAAAGGTTTTCAGAGCCTCCTCCTTCGACACCTCTGTGCGAATGAGCTCCTCCTTCTGACGTGCCAACTCCTGCATCTTCTTCTCGATAGTCTCGAGGTCGCCCTCGGTGATTGGGGTTGGAGAATCTACGTCGTAGTAGAAGCCGTTCTCGATAGCTGGACCGATACCGAACTTAATACCTGGGTAGAGGCTCTGCAAGGCCTCGGCCAGGAGGTGAGATGATGTGTGCCAGAAGGCGTGCTTGCCCTCGGCATCCTCCCACTTGAAGAACTTAATTGTTGCATCCTCGTCGATGGCGCGTGTCATATCAACAGTTGCGCCGTTTACCGAAGCAGCCAGACAGTCGGCAGCTAAACGAGGGCTGATGCTCTCTGCAACTTGGTAAGCAGTTGTTCCTTTGGCAAACTCCTTCACGTTGCCATCAGGAAAAGTGATTTTAATCATAGTGTTTATTTAATTAATTTTATGTTTTGAGCCTCTCTGATGCTTCCACAATTACGAGACGGAATACATCTTCGGGCTCGGTTATGTCTAATTCAAAATTAAGAATTCAAAATTTATAGTTCTTTTCCAAATTTACTCAACACTCTGGTTACGGAAATACATCGCATAACGTGAGAAGTGAATGTTGTTGTATGGTTCGAGGTAGAACTCCTTTGTTGCATGTGTGGCGGGAACATAAAAACGCAGTACTCCATCTTTGTCGTCACGCTTCATAGTTGAGATAAGGGCCTCGGGAGAAGCCGTAATCTCTGGTGCCCACTCCATAGGAACACGCTTTGGGCCGACTGTGCGGCGAGCCAGACGGCAATCCTCCTTCTTGAGATTTGGGTCGGCAATACGTGTACCCAACAATACAGGACCATAGAAGTACGCATGATAGTGCTTGCCACCGGGAACTACCTCGTAGCGAAGTTCGGGCTGCAAAGTAACTACTATCTCATCATTCTTCTTCCACTTTCTGCTGATGAGGATATAACCATCCTTCAATTCAACCTTCACAGGCTTGCCGTTTACCGATACTGCAACCTCCTTGCTCCACCAAGGGTGACGCAAAGCGATTGTAGCCTTCTTGGCCTTTTGGCAGTCAACGGTAATTGTAGAGGTGTTCTCAACGGGGAATGTAGTCTTCTGGCTCAAAGTTAAACCCTTCTCTTCCCAGTTAAGGTTTGATGAAAGGTACATGTTCACGAACACAGTATCCTCCGACTTGGCGTAAATCATCTTACCCAGTTTGGCAGGAGCCTGCATACCTGTACCCGTACAGCACCAGAAGCTATCGTACTTTGTGCCATAGACTTTGTAGTGAGCGGGGCGCATAGGGGTGTAATACACGCACATGCCCTGCTCAGGGTCGAAGTTGGCGATAATCTGATTGAGCAATATGCGCTCGTAGTAATCAACATACTTCATGTCGCCATCGTTCTGGTAAACAGCCTCAGTAAGACGCATCATATTTACTGAGTTACAAGACTCGGGACCTCCAAAATTAGGAATCTTCTTCTCAAATTGGTCGATAGGGAAGAAGTGCTCGCCGGTAGAGTTGCCTCCGTTAGCCCAGGTGTGTTTCTCGGTTACAATCTGCCAGAAGAAGCGTGCAGCACGCGAAAAATCCTGATTGCCGGTGTATGTATATACTCGCTCAAAACCGGTGAACTTAGGAATCTGAGTATTAGCATGCCAGCCGTGCAGGACATCTTTGCCATCCTTGGCTGGTACCCACATATCCTCGTCGTTGAGTCGGTTTGCCCAGTCAAGGAACCGCTTCTCACCCGTGATTGAATATACATCAATATAAGACTCGTTGATACTTCCATGCTCACACACCAACAGACGCTGTATCTGCTCGTGGTCGAGATTGTCGATTATGTTCTTGCCAAACCAATCGGCCAAGTCCACCAAGATAGTCTTTGCCAATGGGAATTCGAATTCGCAATATACGTCATACAAGCCCAACATCAATTTGTTCATGATGTACACAGGTTCCCACAACTGTATAACTTTGGAGCCCTTAGGTACATCGGTTGGGATGATAAGTGGGTTTGTAGTCTTGAAATCACCCTTTCTGACTTCAGCAAACAGAGCCTTTACATTTGGCTGTGCACCGATGAAACCATCGCCATCAGCCTCCTGACACTCGCGCAGACCCTTCAAGGCATGCTCAATCTTTGGAAGTACACGTTCATCGCCCGTAGATTTATATGTCATGGTCATTGACGATAGCCAGAATCCCATGATATGACCCGACAAAGGACCTCCACCCCAAATGTTCTCAGACTCCCAGTATGGGTATGGCTTATAACCTTGCATTGAAAGTCCTGCCTCGCGGCGGAACCATGCTAACAGACGATCAACCTCCAATGAGAGCAGATATTCATGGTTGAGGGTTTGCAGATTGAGCATCTGAGGGTCAGTGATGCGGATATCACTCAGGTCAAACAATTCACGTGCTGGCTTGTGTTCAGGCTTGCATACAATTGGATTTTGCGCAAATGCTGATAGGCAGAAGCATATGCCGCAAATCAAAAGTGTGAAAATCTTTTTTTGTTTCATAGGTTGTATTTCGTAGTAGTGTAAGACGCTTAAAAATTACTCCTCCTTATTATCCTCCTTGCGCTTACGCAGATAGTCGATTATGAAGAGCATAGCAGCCAAGAAGACTCCCACCTCCGAGCAGATGATTAACCAATCTGCTTCAACCTTTGCGCCTGTGTTGTGCTGGTAAATATTACCACCAAGGCCAATCAGCGACAACACTGCTACGGCAATCCATAACACCATATTGCCACGAGTCCTTCTTGTACTTCCGTTTAGCATTTTTCAAAAGTTTAATCGTTCTCTTCTGGTAACTTCAAATCCTTGACCGATACGTCGCGTCCCTTCTCGCGCTCGAAGTGTTGCAATGGATTGCGATTCCACTGTGCCCACTGGTGACGGTTGCGAACAATGTCAATTGCGGCATAGATGGCGTTACGCATCGATTGTGGGTCGGCAATGCCCTTGCCTGCGATGTCGTATGCTGTGCCGTGATCGGGTGAGGTGCGTACCTCGCTCAAGCCCGCAGTGAAGTTTACACCATCAGGCGAGAGAGTCTTGAATGGGGTCAAGCCCTGGTCATGGTACATTGCCAATACGGCATCATATTTGGCGTATCCGCCCGTAGCGAACAATCCGTCAGCAGGGAAAGGTCCAAATGCTAGTGTACCCTCCTGGAATGCCTCCTCAATGGCAGGCTTAATAATCTCCTGCTCTTCGGTGCCGAGCATACCGCCCTCGCCAGCGTGTGGGTTGAGTGAAAGTACCGCAATGCGAGGCTCCACGATGCCGAAGTCCTGCTTGAGTGTTGAGCGCAAGGTGTTGAGCGACGTGATAATCTTCTCCTTAGTGATGCTCTGGCTAACCTCTGCAACAGGGATGTGGATAGTAACCAGACCCACACGCAGACGCTCGCTGCACATAATCATCATTGGTTCGCCCTCAAGGTTGGCTGCCATAAACTCGGTGTGACCTGTGAAGTGGAATTCTTCACTCTGAGCCATATCCTTGTTGATTGGAGCTGTGACGAGTGCATCAATTGCGCCCTCTTTGAGGTCTTTAATAGCTGTCTGCAACGCCTCCACAGCTGCTTTGCCTGCTTCCTTTGCAGCTACGCCTGGCTGAGGCTTTGCATCGCCGCACTCCACAAGGTTTACTTTACCCTTGCGAGCCTCATCGGCCGATGTCACTACGTTGAACTGTACTGTTCCCTCCTCCTTGTCAAGGGTTGAAGCATAAAATTTTGCAGCCTGCTGTGAGCCATACACCACAGGTGTAAAGAGCTCTGTGAGGCGGCTATCTGCCAGGGTGTGGAGTATCACCTCCCAACCAATTCCGTTGGTGTCACCCTGCGTAATTCCTATCTTAAGTCTATATTCTGACATAAAAATCAATCGTTTTCAACTCGCAAATATACTAATAATTTTCAATTATTAGCAATTAGAGGTCGATTTGAAGAGCTCAACATAAAAAAAACGACCCTTTTGGAGTCGTTTAATCTTGAATTTTTGCGAATTTATTTCGTTGCCTGACGCCTAAACTCGGCGCAGACAATGCCCGTAGCCATAGCCACGTTGAGCGACTCGGAGCCTTGACGCTCTGGAGGATAGGATGGTATTAAGAGTTTGTGAGTAAAACTCTTGGCACACTCAGCACTCACGCCTTTGCCCTCGTTGCCCATCACAATGACACCCGTCGGCTTGAGCTCTGCGGAGTAGATATCGTCGCCGTCAAGCATTGTACCGTAGATAGGTATTCCTTCTTTTGCGGAAAGGGTTAGGAAATCAGCAAGAGGTAGATAGTGCACTCTCACTCGCAGAATAGCTCCCATTGTTGCCTGCACAACCTTTGGGTTGAAGCAATCGGCACAATCCTCCGAGCAAAAAATATCCTCCACCCCAAACCAGTCTGCAAGTCGGATGATAGTGCCCATATTGCCTGGGTTTTGTACCCCATCAAGTGCTATTGATAGTTTGTCAGCTGGAGCTGTGGCGGTTTTTTTATGGCTTGGCTGCTCGACTACAGCCAGCGAAGAAGCCGCAGTTTTTAGTTGCGATATGCGATCCATCTCTTTAGCCGACACTACTTCAGCTTTACCTAAAAGATGACCTTCCAGGGCGTATATGTTGCGGACTTTCAACCCCGAAGCAATGATTTCAGAAATTAGCTTGTCGCCCTCGGCGATGAATAGTCGCTCCTGGTCACGGTTACGCTTGTCGGCAAGCGAACGTATGAAT
>JAGBTO010000065.1 GCA_017631285.1 Alistipes sp. | reverse complement strand
GGTATCCATTGAAATCATCGAAGTATCCGACACAAGGATAATATCAGCCTTCAATAATTCCTTATTATCCTCGCAGAATTTGTAGAGGCTTGGAGAGCCAATCTCCTCCTCACCCTCAAGCATAAACTTCACGTTGCAAGGCAGTGAGTCGGTCTCGCACATAGCCTCAAAAGCCTTGGCGTGCATAAAGAGCTGACCCTTGTCATCGTCAGCACCACGACCCCAGATGCGACCATCCTTAATCTCTGGCTCAAATGGGTTTGTCTTCCACAGGTTGCGTGGATCAACTGGCATCACATCGTAGTGACCATACACCAATACGGTCTTTGCCGCAGGGTCAATAATCTTCTCGGCATAAACCACAGGGTTGCCATCGGTAGGCATTACCTCGGCACGGTCAGCACCCGACTTAACCAAAGCCGCTGCCAGCCACTCGGCACACTTCACCATATCGGGCTTATGCTCCGACTGTGCGCTGATTGAAGGAATGCGCAACAGATCAAACAACTCCTCCAAAAAACGCTCCTTGTTCTCGGTGATATAATTTTGTACTTTTTCCATTTTTTTATAGTTATATAGTTTTATTATGTCCCTCTATTTAACGACTACTCCAAGCCACATATTGCCTTCATCTCGGCAATAAATTTCTGTGCCAATGCATCAGCCTCATCAGGCGATTTTGCTTCGGTATATATACGAACGATAGGCTCAGTATTTGACTTGCGAAGATGTACCCAACTCTCAGCAAAATCAATCTTGACTCCATCGATATCTGTCACTTGCTCAGCAGCATAACGACTCTTCATCTCAAGTAAAAGATTATCTACATCAATAGCTGGTGTAAGCTGAATCTTATTCTTCGATGCATAATAGGCCGGATATGTTGCACGAAGTTCGGTCATTGAGCACCCCTTCTTGGCCAGATATGTGAGGAACAACGCCACACCGACCAACGCATCACGACCATAGTGAAGCTCTGGATAGATAACTCCGCCATTGCCCTCACCACCGATAACTGCGCCAATCTCCTTCATCTTTGCCACCACATTTACCTCACCAACAGCTGCTGCCGCGTACTCGCCCCCATAAGCTACGGTTACATCGCGCAAAGCTCGTGATGAACTGAGGTTTGAAACAGCATTACCAACTTGATGCGAAAGGATATAGTCAGCTACAGCCACCAAAGTGTACTCCTCGCCAAACATTGTGCCATCCTCGTTCACAAGTGCCAGACGATCCACATCAGGATCAACCACAACACCCAAATCAGCACCCTCACGGCGTATAACCTCCGAAATCTCAATAAGATTCTCTGGGAGTGGTTCAGGATTGTGTGCAAACTCACCGTTTGGGGTGCAGTTAAGCTCCACAACTTCACAGCCAAGCTCCTTCAAAAGAGCTGGAATCACCACGCCACCAATAGAGTTTACAGCATCAACTACAACCTTGAATTTACGAGTTTTAACAGCTTCTACATCAACCAATGGTAGAGCTAAAACCTGCTGGATATGAGTAGGGTTGAAGTCCTCTCGTTTTACCACCTTTCCGATAGCGTTAATATCGGGAAAAAGATAGCTTTCATCCTCAGCTAAAGCCAATACACGCTTACCTTCGACATCGTTCAAAAACTCACCTTTTTCGTTAAGTAGTTTCAAAGCATTCCACTGCTTGGGATTGTGCGATGCAGTGATAATGATACCACCGTCGGCCTTATGGGTAATCACAGCCATTTCAGTACCTGGAGTAGTACAAAGACCAACGCTTATAACATTCACGCCACAACCGAGCAGAGTTCCTTCAATGATATCATTCACCATACAACCCGAAATGCGAGCATCACGACCCACAACAATTGTAAGTTGCTTACTATCATTCTTTTCGCTCATAAAGCGAGCGTAAGCAGTTGTAAATTTAACTATATCAATCGGAGTAAGGTTATCACCCTGTTCACCACCTATTGTTCCTCGAATTCCCGAGATCGATTTTATCAATGCCATCCTTGTTATAAATTTATGTTGTACTCTATATAAAAAAAAGCGGATATTTTTTTGTAATTCGATGTAAATATATTACTTTTATGCCAAATAAAAAAGTTAATTGAAGGAAATTTATAACACACAACAAAGAGTAATTGCACCTTCGGAGTTGATAATCAACGCCGACGGTTCTATTTTCCATCTTCACCTAAAACCAGAACAACTCGCCGACACCATAATTTTAGTCGGCGACCCTGGACGTGTAGAGGTTATCGCCAGGTATCTTGATCACATCGAGTGCAAGGCCTTAAATAGAGAATTCAATTCCGTAACGGGCAGCTACAAAGGCAAGCGCATGACCATACTGTCAACAGGCATAGGCATTGGAAATATAGACATTGCCATGACCGAGTTAGATGCACTTGCTAATATTGATTTTTCAACACGCACTGTCAAAGAACATATACGAGAATTGACAATTCTTCGCCTTGGAACATCGGGCGCCTTACAACCTGACATCGAGGTGGGCGACATCGTTTTTGCTCGCACATCGCTCGGTTTTGATGGATTATTGAGCTATTACGCTAATCGAAACATGGTTTGTGACTTAGCACTAGAACAAGCGTTTGTTGAGCACATTGAGTGGGACAACCTGATGCCACGACCATATTTTGTGGATGCCAGCAAAGAGTTGTGGAATCTGTTCAAAGAGGAGACTACCGAAGGTATAACAATTGCCGCGCCTGGATTCTATGCACCACAAGGAAGATGGGTACGATTAAAACCCAGCGATGAGGCAATGAATCAGAAAATCGAGACGTTTAGTTATTGCGAGCGACGCATAACTAACTACGAAATGGAAGGCTCTGCGATTGCTGGTTTGGCTGCACTCATGGGTCATCGTGCTGCCACAATGTGCACAATCATAGCTCAACGTATAGCAAAAAACGCCAACACTAATTACAAACCATTTGTGGAGCGTATGATTGTGATGGCCTTAGAAAAATTAGCAACCATTTAGGGGAAAATAATTTATTAGAAATAATAACAAAAAATATATTTAACATGAAATTCACAGTATCAAGTTCAGCACTACTTTCGCTTTTGGCGACAACTGGTAAAGTAATCAGCAATAAAAGTTCACTTCCCATTTTAGAGTATTTTCTCATGGACCTAAAAAATGGTGAACTTACAGTAACAACATCCGATTTGGAGACAACCCTCATAGGCTCAATCAAGGTTGAAAACATCGAGCAAGAGGGCACAATTGCAGCTCCTGCCAAACTGATGCTTGACTCATTAAAGGAGTTTGCCGAGATGCCTCTCACCATCGAGGTGAATGACACTACATGGGAGATTACTATCACATGGGCAAGTGGTCATCTGTCAATCCCTGGTGCAAGTGCAGTAAGCTACCCATCACTCCAGTCGTTGGGTGCTGAAAGCAAGAATATCACATTGGATGTAACAACATTGGTTAGCGGTATCAATCACACAATTTTCGCCACTGCTGATGATGAGCTTCGCCCTGTAATGAATGGTGTTTATTTCGACTTCCAGCCTGAGTCATTGACATTCGTAGCTACCGATGCTCACAAACTCGTGAAGTTTGCAGCCGAGCAAAATAATGACTTTGCCGCTTCGTTCATTCTTCCAAAGAAGCCCGCAAACTTGTTGAAGAACCTTCTTTCAAAGGAGGAGCAACCCGTTGATGTTACTTTTGATGCTAAGAACGTATCTTTCCAACTTGAAAACTTCAAATTGGTGTGTCGTCTAATCGAGGGTAACTATCCTAACTACAATGCCGTAATACCAACTGCGAATCCTAATAAGGTCTTAGTTGATAGAGTAGAATTCTTGAATGGTATCAAGCGTGTTGCGGTTTGTTCAAATCCAACTACAAACCTTATCCGCATGGATATTGCTAATAATCAGGTAAACCTCACGGCACAGGATATCGATTTCTCGGTATCAGCTAACGAAACTATCTCATGTAGCTATGAAGGTCAGAATGTAACTATTGGTTTTAAATCAACATTCCTCGTCGAGATACTTTCTAACATCGACACTCCAACTGTTGTTGTCGAGTTGGCTGACTCTACACGCGCCGGCGTATTCAAGCCTATCTACGACGACAAGCAGTCAAGCGAAACATTGATGCTTTTGATGCCAATGATGATAAACGCATAAATATAAAAGATGAAACTTAATCTTAAACGCCCGATTGTCTTCTTCGATTTGGAGACAACGGGCGTTGATACAGCCAAGGACCGCATCGTCGAAATTTCGATGGTAAAGGTCATGCCCAATGGCGATGAAATTGTACGCACACGCCTAATAAATCCTCAGATGCATATTCCCGAGGAGGCTACTGCTGTGCACGGTATCACAGACGAGGACGTAAAGGAACAGCCAACATTTGCACAAATAGCAAAATCGCTTTCTCAGTTTATAGAAGGTTGTGACTTTGGTGGTTTTAACTCCAACCGATTCGACCTCCCAATGTTGGTCGAAGAATTCTTACGTGCTGGAGTAGATGTAGATTTTAAAAGTCGTAAGTTTGTGGATGTGCAGAATATTTTCCACAAGATGGAGCAGCGCACACTTATTGCAGCATATAAATTCTACTGCGACAAGGATTTAACCGATGCTCACTCTGCCGAGGCTGACACACGTGCCACCTACGAAGTATTAAAGGCTCAGCTCGACCGTTACCCCGATTTAGAGAACGACGTAGCAGCTCTGGCAGAATTCTCAACTCGAGAAGCGAGTGCCGATTTTGCCGGACGTATAATCTTCAACGACAAAGGCGAAGAGGTGTTCAACTTTGGCAAATATAAGGGCTTCAAGGTGAGCGAGATTTTTCAACGTGAGCCAAGCTACTACGATTGGATGATGAAGGGTGATTTCCCACTTTACACAAAGAAAATCATCACAGAAATACGACTCAGAGAGAAAAAATTTTAACCTTATCGACTAATGAGATTTTTTCAATTTATCATAGCAGCAGCTTTTCTTTCAACAGTTACGGCAACAGCAACCAATCTGATGCCCGATATTGAACGTTCCACAACCATAGTATTTGTGAATGGCAAAAAGTACATTGTTCATACAGTAAAAAAGGGGGAGACTTTATACTCGTTATCCAAGGCATACGAGGTTAGCGAGGATGATATTAAATTACACAACCCCGCTGTTGCTGACGGACTCAAGATTGACCAGACGATAAAGATTCCTGTTTCTGAGAAGCAACTCGCAAACCATGATAAAAAGCGTAAAAAAGAGTTTCTACAGCACAAAATTAAGGCCGGACAGACTCTGTATTCCATTGCTCGTGAATATAATATCTCGGTAGCTACGCTCAGAGAGGATAATCCTTCGTTGAATCCTCAATCATTGGTTATTGGACAGAGTATTTGGATCAGACGCACCGGAGTGGGAACATCTTCTGAGCAAGAAGCTCAGCAGGAGATGACTGAATACGCAGAAAATCTCAACAAGGCTATCGATGACGGTTATCAGTATTTTGTAGTACAACCAGGAGAGACTATCTATTCTCTTTCCAGAAAGCATGGATTAACAGAGGCCGAATTTGCAGAACTAAACGACATTAGCAGTGGATTGAAAGCTGGCGCAGTGATTCGTATCCCCACATCAAAAGACGATAGTGTCACACTCATTGACAAAGCTTCAGACGAGGGAGTCCAAGATGCAGCTGCACAGTTACATGCATCCGACGAAAACATAGTATTTAGGGCAATCCCCGCAACTGAAGAGTTGAATGTAGCGCTCATGCTTCCTATAAATATTGACTCACGTCCCAATGCAAGTTATGTAGAGTTCTACCAAGGCTTCCTGCTAGGTTTGGAAAAACTCAAGGAGCAAGGAAAGGGCACAACCAATGTTGCCGTTTACAATACCGAACATAACCCATTAAAGGTAAATGAAATAGTAAAGAGCGAAGAGTTCGCCAAGACAAATCTTATCGTAGGACCAGTCTATGAAGATGAGTTGCAATCGGTGTTAGATTTTGCAATGAGCAATGCCGTTCCTGTGGTATCGCCATTGGCTAACATATCGGCAACAAAGAGCCCTGCATTGTTCCAGCTTTCACCTGACCAAAATTGCAAATACGATAAGATAGCAGACTTGATTGATGGCTCGCGCGACATATATCTTATATACGCAGCCTCTTTTGACAAGGAGCTTGAACAAGAGATTCAGCCTTTATTGCAAGGCAAGTCTTACTTTGCTTACACATACTCATTTGACCAAAAATCAATTTTCACCCCTAGGTCAGAGGCATCGCCAAAAATCGAGGAGGTAGAGAATATTTTAAAAGGCGACAAGCCTGCAACATTCATCGTATTAGCTAATGCTGAAACCGATGTTGATCGAATTCTGGGAACTTTATCATCAGCCAAGGTTTCGCTAACAGAACGCAGCGAGGCTTGCTCTGATTATGTAGTACTTGGAACTTCACGTTGGGGACGTTTCTCCAATATTGACCAGACATCATTTTTCAATAACAATGTTGTAATGGTTTCAACCTACCATGCCAAGCGTGATTCTGTTGCCGTTCGCGAATTTGACAGCCGATACATCGAGACTTACAACATGTTGCCATCTCTATATGCATATCGCGGTTACGATACTGCTATTATGTTCTGTGGCGGCATGCGTTCAGACATCGAATACAGCATGTTAGACAAGGTTTACACCCCATTACAAACAAGCTACAAGTTTTTCTCAACTGAAATGGGTGGCAAATACATCAACCGCGAATGGGTGAGAATTAATTATAACAATAATTACACTATAACCCTGGAATAATTATGTCAGCTCCAACAACTAATATACCCGAAAAAACTATCGAACGATTGAGTGAATATCGTCGCACATTGCTGTCATGCCTCAATCAGGGAATTACCCATATATTTTCGCATGTATTAGCCGGCATGCATGGCATTACAGCCGTACAGGTAAGACGCGATCTTATGTTAATAGGCTTCTCAAGCGATACAAAAAAGGGATATGATGTAAAAACTTTGATTGAATTCATAAACAACATCTTAGATAGCGACGATGTGATGAATGTCGCTATAATAGGCATGGGACATTTGGGTCAAGCCATCACAAACTATTTCAACGGCAAACGTCGTAAGCTACGAATAGTCACAGCTTTTGATATTGACCCCGAAAAGGTTGATAGTATTATTGACGACATCCCATGTTATCACATGGACAAGTTCGAAGAGATTGTCGAGCAAATGGATGTAAGCATCGTCATTATATCTTCTCCTACACGTGTTGCACCATCGTTGGTACTACCAATTATCAATGCAGGCATTAAAGGCGTGCTGAATTTCACATCAGCGCCGCTAAGTTTTCCACAGGGCATCGTATCAGAGAATTATGACATTACGACCATCTTGGAAAAAGTTGCCTATTTCGTTAAGGAGAACGAGGAGCGAGAAAACAATTAGTTACAGCATGAGAGTATTTCGAGATTTTAAATCCATACCACATTTCCATAATGCAGTTGCCACAATGGGTTCGTTCGATGGTGTACATGGCGGGCACATGGTGTTATTGGAACATGTAAAGAATATAGCTAATGAGTTAGGTAGTCAAAGCATAGTTCTAACATTTGACCCACATCCACGCTATGTTCTTGGTACGGGAGATGACATGAAGCTACTCTCAACACTCGATGAAAAAATTTATCTCCTCGAGCAGGCTGGCATAGACAATCTTATTGTAATACCATTCACCAAAGAATTCAGCCAAACCTCTCCTCAAGATTTTATCCACAATAACATTGCAAGTTTAGGAATATGCAACCTTGTAGTTGGATATAATCATCGTTTTGGTCATCAAAAAGAGGGAGATTACAACTACCTTTCGACATATGGGGGCAATCTAAAAATTACCAAAGTCGAACAACAACAAGTGGCAAACAACAAAGTTAGCTCAACCGTAATCCGCCATACCATAGAGAATGGAGACATTGCACGTGCGAATCAACTGCTATCACGTCCGTATATAATTATTGGTAATAGCAACAACTGCGGCAACATCAATGGCATTGACCAAAATAAGCTATTACCACCCGATGGGACATATACCGTCAGGGTTAATAGCATAGAGAATTCACTACAAATAAGCAATCATAATTTACGGCTCAAACAACCTGTTAATTTAGGCAAAATTATAGTTGAATTAATATAAGCATTTTATTATCATGGCATTACTATCATACGAATATCAAACCAGAGTACGATATAAAGACACTGACCAAATGGGCATCATGCACCATTCCAACTATATCGTTATATATGAAATGGCTCGCACCGAGTGGTTGCGAGAGATGGGTCTTCCCTATGCAGAGTTTGAGCGTCGCGGTATCATGTCACCAATCATTGAAGTACAGTCGCGTTATCACTATCCAGCATTCTATGACGAAGTGCTGACCGTGAAGCTGACAATGGATGAAATGCCAACGGCACGCCTGGTTATTGCAAGCGAGATATTTAACGAGCATGGCAAACTCATCAACACAGGTAAGGTTACATTGGGCTTTATGAATGCCCAGACCCGTCGCCCTTGTCGTGCACCCGAGTGGTTTATCGAAACAATCAACCGTGAGATAGCAAAGCAGAATGAATAAGGTGCGAAAAATGGTATTGGTTGTAGGATTTATCATCCTCGCTGCGCTCTATTTTTTTGCAGGAAATTGGGAGTGTGATTGGTTGATATGTCGCCGTTGGGTAGCTGTGCCAACACTCTTTGCCACATTGGCTACAGCCCTGCATTTCAAGCGTGGGGGATGGTTTATTCCGCTGGCATTACTTGCCTCGACGGCAGGTGACTGGGCTGGAGCAATGGGGGAGTTCATCTTCCAGGTTGGATTTTTTGCCGTTGCCCATATCTTCTATATTGCAGATTTTGCACCCAAGTGTAAATTCACACGACAGCGCACAATAATATTAACTACGTTCTCATTAATAGTATTGCCATTTTTAGCCTACGTGATGACTCACATCGGCAACATGGTGGAACTTATAGCTGTGGGAATATATGGAATAATAATATATTCCATGGGCTTCACCGCATTAATCCAAAATCGCAAGCATAGTATTTTTTATGCCGTGGCGGCCATGCTATTCATCTTCTCGGACTCGTGCATTGCCTATAATAGGTTTGTGGAACATATTCCCAATGCCACATTGTGGATTATGACCACATACTATGCAGCACAGGGACTCTTCTGCACCTTGCATTTATTTCGCAAAGAGAGTAATTAATCTGCCACAATATTTTGCAGTTAGCATATCTTTTTATACTTTTGTGTAAGACATTTTTTCAAGAATGAAACCGTGTGGCGCATATCCTCGCCCCCTAAACTATCCTATTGGGGGGGGGTATTTTGCTGATATTCAGCAAGATAGCGCACGTATTATGTAATCAGCACGACATATTTTCACTTTTTTACCTCACATCGCACGATGTGGGGCAGTTGTGTTTTGTCTAATATTTAATTTCAAACTTTACAACTATGAAAAATTACTTACTATCAATTTTGGCTGCGGTAGCTGTTTTATGCACCGCATGTGGAGGAGATGATGAGCCAGCCAAAGTCAATGCTACGGGAGTGAAGCTCGACAAGACAATGGTTGTTTTGGAGGTTGGCGAGAGCACCACCGTAAAAGCCACACTCGCGCCACAAAACGCCACCAACAAAAAGGTTAAATGGGCTGTTAAGAACTCTGCTATTGCCACCGTTAATAATGGTATGGTTAAGGGCGTAGCCGTAGGCGAAACCGAGCTTACCGTTACCACCGTTGATGGCGGTCATACAGCAACTATCCCTGTAAAGGTCGTTACCGAGAAGGTGGCGGTAGAGAAGGTTGGCATAAGTTATCCACCTCAAATCAATGAAGGAGAAGAGGATTTTATCACCGTATTTATTATGCCTCTCGACGCAACAAACCGAAATGTTACTATCACTTTAAGCGACCCAGAAGTCTTATCTGTCGAATACAAAGGGCCCAATACAGAGATACCTCAGGCTGACGATTACACCATTAAAG
>JAGBTO010000064.1 GCA_017631285.1 Alistipes sp. | reverse complement strand
CGTATCGCAGCCTTTTACGATAACGAACACGCCTACTCCTACGAGCAGCCTACAGGTGGTTGCGGCTTCTTTGAGGCCATCAACGATCAGGAGCTGGCAAACCAGCTCTTCGATGCGGCACGTCTGTGGCTGGTAAGCCGTGGCATGGAGGCTATGGATGGACCTGTGAACTTCGGTCCTCGTGACTCATGGTGGGGTCTTCTGGTAGAGGGCTTCGAGTTCCAGCCCCTCTACGCCAACCCTTACAACCCGCCCTACTACAAGGAGCTCTTCGAGAACTACGGTTTCAAGAACTACTTTAACCAGAACACCTACCTGTGGCGTGTATATGATGACGATATCAACGCATCGATCCACGACCGTGCAAAGCGTCTGCACTCTACACCCGGATACAGTTTCGCCAATATCAAGGGTCGTAACTTGGAGGAGGTAGGCGAGGATTTCCGCATCATCTACAACAAGGCGTGGTCGCTCTTCACAGGTGTGAAGCCTATGGAGAAGGAGGAGGCACAGCATATCGTACAGACACTGCGTCCCATTGTTGATCCCAACATCATATTCTTCACCTACTTCAACAACGAGCCTATCGGCTTCTTCATCATGGTGCCCGACATCAACCGCATCATCGGCAAGTTCAACGGCAAACTGAACCTGCTCAATAAATTGCGCCTGATGTGGGATTTGAAGGTCAGGAAGTCGTGCGACCGCATATTCGGAATGATATTCGCCGTTACACCCGAGTTCCAGGGCAAGGGCGTGGAGTCTGGTATGATTCAGTACATCTACGAGACATACATCCGCACCGACCGCAACGCCTACAAGACCGTTGAGTTTGCGTGGATTGGCGATTTCAACCCTGTGATGAACCGTATGATTCAGACCTATGTCTGCGCCACACGTCACAAGATGCACACTACATATCGCTATCTGTTCGACAGAGAGAAGCCATTTACACGCTGTCCGCGTCTGGGCATTAAACGAAATGAGAAATAATCAAACATACAAGCAAATGAAAACAACAGCATTTACCAAGTATCACATCGCCGCAGGTGCCAAGATGGCAGAGTTTGCGGGATACAATATGCCCATTGAATTTTCGGGCATTAACGATGAGCACATGACCGTCAGAGAGAAGTGTGGCGTATTCGACGTAAGCCACATGGGCGAGATATGGGTTAAGGGTGAGAAGGCTCTCGACCTGTTGCAGCACATCGCATCGAACGACGTATCGAAGCTCTTCGACGGCAAGGTGCAGTACGCCACAATGCCCAACGGCAAGGGCGGTATCGTGGATGACATCCTCATCTACAAGTTCAGCGACACAAAGTATATGCTCTGCGTAAATGCAGCCAATACCGATAAGGATTGGGCTCACATCTGCGCCGAGGGCGAGAAGATGGGCATGAAACCGGGTGTAGAGTTGGAGAACGCATCGGACAACATCGCGCAGCTCGCTATTCAGGGTCCCCTGGCTATGAAGCTCGTGCAGAAGATGTGCGATGAGCCCGTAGAGGATATGACCTACTACACATTTAAGATGTGTAAGTTGGCTGGTTGCGACGTTATCCTATCGGCTACGGGCTACACAGGCTCGGGTGGCTGCGAGATTTATATGTACAACTCTGACGCTGACACCATCTGGGAGGCTATGTGGAAGGCTGGCGAGGAGTTCGGCTTGAAGAACATCGGTCTGGGTGCGCGCGACACGCTGCGTTTGGAGAAGGGCTTTGCGCTGTATGGCAACGATATTGACGATACAACCTCTCCGTTGGAGGCTGGTCTTGGCTGGGTGACAAAGTTTGTTGAGGGTAAGGATTTCATCGACCGCGACTTCCTCGCACAGCAGAAGGCCGAGGGCGTAACACGCAAGTTGGTAGGTTTGAAGATGATTGACAGAGGTATTCCTCGTCATGGCTACAAGTTGGCAAACCTTGACGGTGAGGAGATTGGCTGCGTAACATCGGGTACCATGTCACCCATGCTCAAAGTGGGTATCGCATTGGGTTATGTTAAGAGTGAGTATGCCGCTATCGGCACAACGGTAGCCGTAGTTATCCGCGACCGCCTGCTCAAAATGGAGGTTGTGAAGTATCCTTTTGTATAAAGAGGGTAATTGATAATAGAAAAATAGGCTGCCGTTCGAGCAGCCTATTTTTATTTTGTTGTCTTTCCCCCAGCCTCAACCCAGCTATTATATCCTCCACTGAGTTCTACGACCTTATAGCCATTACCAGCGAGCACACCTGCTACCTGCTTGCTGCGACCGCCACCACGGCAATATACTGCAATACGCTTATCCTTGGGCAGCGCCTGATAGTCATTGAAAAATGTTGCGCTACGCACATCTAAATTGCGATCCACACCCTCGATGTGCCCTGCGGCAAACTCCTCGGCAGTACGCACATCAACCAACACTACATCATCTCGCTCGATATAACGTTCAAACGACTTCACGTCGAGTGAACGATACTGCATGCGCTTGGACTTTGCCCCTGCTACTGCGACAACGCACACAAGAGCTAATGTAAGGAATAATCTTCTCTTCATAGATTTAAGTGTTTTATTATGCAAGATAGATATTTTTACCAAAAAAATCGCAAAAAGAGCCTATAATTTTTGGTTGATTCAAATTTGTTTCATACTTTTGCACCGCTCACAAGCACCAAACGCTGTTGTAGCTCAGTGGTAGAGCACTTCCTTGGTAAGGAAGAGGTCACGAGTTCAATCCTCGTCAACAGCTCAAAGGAGGGAAGATGAAAATCTTTCCTCCTTTTCTTTTTATCCTATTGATAATCATTGCGTAAATATCATTATTCCATTTGTATCCTATTTCGTAGTGGATACAATAATCGCAAATACATTTCCTTATTCAAATAA
Organism: Alistipes sp.; assembly: GCA_017631285.1. Classification (GTDB taxonomy): domain Bacteria; phylum Bacteroidota; class Bacteroidia; order Bacteroidales; family Rikenellaceae; genus Alistipes. The sequence continues at coordinate 3,513 of JAGBTO010000064.1, read as the reverse complement.
TGTTTTATACCTTTATGATTGCAAAAACATAGGAAGTAGCATAGTAAATGACATAGCAAATAATTTTATGGCAACATTCAATTATATTTTAGGGCGCAAGAAGGATAATGGCAAGTATCCTATATATTTAAGGATTACCCACCGAAATAAGAATACTTCATTGTCTTTGGATATTGAGGTTGCCAAAACGGAATGGAGCACGGCAAGACAACGTATTAAGAAATCAAATACAGACATCTACGATGTTCGCACCGAGAAGGAGCAAAACAATGACTTCCTTGATGCTCTAATGGATAGAGCAAACGATGTGGTACGTTTGGCTGATAAGCGTGGCGTTTTGAAAGAAATGACCGCTGTGCAGATTAAATCTGCCTTATTAGACTACTCCCCTAATCATAAGCTGGTCGAAGGTTCAGGTGATTTCATTCAATACTGGCGTGGCATTATGATGGAAACGCCTAAAAGCCAAGAGAAATATGAATATGCGCTCAAAGCAGTCATCAACTACCACATTTCAGTTACTGGAAAGGATTACATTTCATTCAAAGATATTACTACCGATTGGGTGAGATGTTTTTTGGCTTTCCTTAAGAACGCTCATCAGTACACACAAGGCAAAGGTAAGCATATTAAATATAAAGATTTGTCAGCTTGGTCCATCAGTACATACTCATCGTGCTTAAAAAAAGTATTGAATTGTGCCATTGATGCAGGAAGACTATCTTTGGATGTGATGCGTGGGTTTAGAAAATTCAAGGCAGGTATTGTTTATAAAGAGCCTTATACTTTGAGTATAGATGAGTTGAGGGAGTTGATGTATTATCCATTCAAAACTATGCGCCAGCGTGTCGTGCGTGATTTGTTTATATTTTCATTTTGCACGATGGGAATGAACTTTAAGGATATTTACTTTCTAAGTAAGAAGGATGTAAAGTGGGATGGTGATATGGGTGAAATCAGCTATGTCCGTCAAAAGACAACCAAACCCATAAGTGTACTTATTAACTCAAATGCTACCAATATTCAAGATTTGATATATCCGTATATAGCGGCTAATCGAAGCAATATATGGAGCGTCAAGGGTGGCTCAAATTACTTTGCACTCAGTTCAATGTATCCAATATACAAATATTGCAGGGGCAACTTTACAAAAGTTATACGTGAGATAAGGGAGATTATGGGTTATGATGATAGCTTTACATTCTACACAGCTCGTGATAGTTGGGCTACAATTTTGAGTAGTGACTATGATTTAGGTCGTGAGTTGGTAGATGCTGGATTAGGACACTCAACCAAAAGTCTTGCTGATAATCATTATATCGCAAAACATTATGAAAAGTTGTTTGATGTTCACGCAGATATGCTACAACGATTGTTTGATGAGTAGGTGGCTAAAAATAGTACGTCAATTTTGAAAATTTCCAATATCAATTATTAGTATAAATGCTAATTTTGAATATATAAATTAACATTTTGACTAATTGATATTTATATAGATTTTATTTATTAGATTTGAATATATTTTCTCTTAAATCTTAGAGGGCGGGATGGGGGGATAATACCGTTTGCCATAAGTGTCCCCACCCTAAAAAACAAAAGGGTACGCACCTAATATGTCAGGGGACACATATACTGTTAGGCGTTTTAATTTTTGGCGGTTTTGAGCATCCCGAAAATGAGCCTCCTTATATTCCAAACTCCCGCTTTACTCTGAATACGGTCGAGATTGAAACCCCACAAATCGTAGCGGTGTCCCTAATACTCTTACCTTGTTTCAAGTTTCGTAACACTCTGGCATACTCCTCTTGTTTCTTCTCTTTAGACTTAACCGACCCGACCTTGCGTCCGACCTTACCACCAGCCTCCTTATAGCGTTTCAGTCCACTGTTGAGGCGGAATGCAATGGCTTCACGCTCCATTTCGGCACAAGTCCCTAAGACCGAGATAAAGATGTTGAGGAATGGGTTTTTACTGCCGTCAGGCTGGAATATGGATATATTCTCCTTCTGAAAGTAAATGTTGAGCTGGCTATCCTTGCATCGCTTTACATTCGCCAACACCTCATCCACATTACGCCCCAAACGTGATAATTCACTAATAAGGAGCGTGTCAATTTTGTTACTGATGCAATAGTCCAAGCACTCACATAACACTGGTCGCTCCTCATTCTTGACCGCACCACTTATATGCTCCTCAAAGATTTCTGTTACTGCCATACCGTTGATGGCTGCATACTGTGTCAGGTCAGCAACCTGACGAGCGGTCGATTGGCGCTCGCCAGTGCTGGATACTCTCGCATAAATAACTGCGGTTTTTTTTGTAGTATGTGTCATTGTTGGATACTATTTATGTATCAATTTTGATAGTTATGATTATCAATTTCCATCAGTTAGAGGACTTGCAGCAAGTTCTCAAAACGCATCGAGCGATAGCCGCCAGCGACCACATCAAAATATTTAACGGTGTTCACTTGGTCGCCCGACAAGCCTCGACCATTTTGCGTTGCTCGCATTAAGTTGCCAGCGCAAGTTCCCCACGCCTCACGGATTGAGCCGTCCTTCTTCATATAGATAAAGTGAGCCACGCCGTTCTGCAACTTTGCCTTCAAAAGGTCAATCATCTGCGCCTTAATGATACCCATCGCCTCCGAGCCTGTGCGTCGTGCTATTACATTCGCTCTGTAAGCCGTCATACCGTTCATTGTTACTACCTGTGTCATATCTGTAATGGTTTATTATTTATTTCTGATACAAATGTAATACCTTATTTTGATATATGCAAGCTTTTGTAATGTTTTATTTCAAATTTTATGTATTTTTTAATGATTTATTGATATTTTAATTACCTTTGTTGAAAATATATTACTTATATGGAATTACGAGTAGTTGAATTAGCCCATCAACGAGGGCTGACGATGGCTGATATTGCAAAGCAGATAGGTATTAGCCGTGTGAACTTATCCAATAGCCTTAACGGTAATCCGACCCTCTCTCGACTTACCGAGGTGGCAAAGATTCTCGGAGTCGATGTGTCAGCACTGTTCAAGCCATCCACGACCGACAAAGTTGTGAGCGGTTATTTGGAGTGTGATGGTCGCATCGTAAAGGTTGATAGCCTCAATGCGGTCAAGCGTTTCATTGCCGAGGTTGAGGCGACAGCGGATAATAGTGACGAGTAATTTTCGCCGTTTCTTGACTTGGGATTTGGAACTTTGGATTATTGTTCGTATATTTGCGAACAACAAAACGGCTAATGACAATGGCAAATAAGAACTATACCGTTAAGCAAGAGCAAGTTGCACGCTTTGCAAAGGCGTTGGGACACCCTGCTCGTATTTCAATAATGAATTTTCTTGCTCGGCAGACAACCTGCTATTTCGGAGATATTCACGAGGAGTTGCCGATTGCCAAAGCTACCGTATCGCAGCACCTCAAAGAGTTAAAAGAGGCGGGCTTGATACAGGGAGAGGTCGAAACACCGAAGGTTAAGTATTGTATCAACCGAGAGAATTGG
>JAGBTO010000007.1 GCA_017631285.1 Alistipes sp. | reverse complement strand
TAAATCTTAGCTCTAATCTCAAAGGTATTGTTTGAAATTACTCTTATAAAAAGAGTGAATAAAACTTCTTAGCTGCTCAATTATCTCCAAAGAACTCTTGTATATAAACAACTTTTTGTCGTATATATCTCTCATTATCATCCACCCCTTTTTTTAGAGGCGAAAGCGGTTGCAAAGGTAAAACATTTTTTTTATTATCCAAAACTTTTTGAAGTATTTTTCAAAAAATTTTATCCGCAACCTCAGAACTGCACAAACATATATCCCTGTTTGCGGGTGCAAAGTAAAGCATTAAAATTCGTTTTTCAAAATTTTTAATAAAGAATTTTAAAAAATATTTTCCATCACACCTCTGTCTAACTAAAAATCAACGACTTACGACAGAAAGTTTTTTTACACCCAATAAACTCCAATATGTATCCATATATATTATATATAGGTATAAAAAACAACCCGCATAATCACGCCTAAATCCTAAAAAGCAGAACCTATCGTAATTCAAATATTTTTTCTACATTTGTATTCACGATTAATATTAAGATAATGACAAAGCAGGATAATTACATACACGCCGAGTGGTCATATTCAGCGATACTATACGAAATGAATATACGCCAGCTCACAGCTGAGGGCACCTTTAAAGCTGCAGAAGAGAAGTTAGAATTCTTACATGATTTGGGCATCGACGCAATATGGCTTATGCCCCCATACCCTATTGGCAAAGTAAATCGCAAGGGAGAATTAGGATCATACTACTCAATACAAGACTACAAAGCCATCAATCCCGAGTTTGGAACAATGGAAGATTTTGACTCTTTTGTCACAAAAGCTCACTCGCTGGGCATGAAGGTTCTGCTCGACTGGGTAGCAAACCACACGGCACGAGATGCCAAATGGCTGAAGTCAAAGCCTGCGGATTGGTATGAGCGTGAAAGTGACGGCACAGCAAAAGTCCCCTGGGATTGGACAGATACTGCAAAGTTAAACTATGCAAACCATGATGTATGGCGTGGTCAGATTGAGGCTATGCGCTTTTGGGTGGAAAAACATAACATTGATGGTTTCCGCTGCGATATGGCGATGTTAGTTCCAATAGAATTTTGGCAGGAGGCAGCACAAATTCTTCACGCCATCAAACCCGATATATTTATGTTAGCTGAAGCCGAGGAGCTAAACCTTTTCGACAGAGCTTTTGACATGGGTTATGCTTGGGAAATTCACCATACTATGTGCGACATTGCAAAAGGTGAGCGCAGAGTGTGGGATTTACGCAACACTCTATACTCAGACAGAGAAAAATATCCAACTTCAGCTATGCGCATGATGTTCACATCTAACCATGATGAAAATTCTTGGAGCGGAAGCGAATATTCTCGTTTTGGGCAATCTTTGGAAGTAATGACAGCTCTCACATTCCTTTGGGAAGCAGCTATGCCGCTTATATACACCGGACAGGAGGTTGGATATGACCATTCATTCAAATTTTTCGATAAAGACCACATTCCGCACTACCAGGCAAATGCTCACACCGAGCTATATCGCAAGCTCATTAATCTCAAGCATTCACAGAAAGCATTACAAGCTGGTGAACAAGGTGGCAGAATCATAGAGATTGAGAACAACGCCAAGGATTGTTTAATGACCTTCGTACGCGAGAAGGACGATAGCCGAGTAGTAGCTATAATGAACCTCTCGCCATACACTATCCACGCCGATTTTAACAACGGCATCTACGCAGGTCACTACACCAATGCCATTACAGGCGAAGAGGTTTTATTACCTGTTCATCTTGAATACGACATCAAACCTTGGGGCTACACCATATTATACAAGTAATAATGAGACGTGCGCTACTAATAACGATTTTCGCACTTTGCACATTGTGTGCTTTGGCTCGTCCATATGGAGTCAAAGAGATACCCAATGTTCAAATTGAAAACCGCTACAATTTTACATCCAACCCCGACAAAATAATCTCACAAGATGCCGTAGCGCACATTGATTCAATATGTTACAATCTAAACGAACAAGGGATTGCACAAATTGCAGTAGTTGTTGTTAAGGAGATTCAGGGCAACGATGTTTTCGATTTTGCATACGAATTATTCTCCTCATGGGGTGTTGGAGGGAAGAACAACAATGGTATAGGCATCTTACTTGTTGAGCGTGAACGAGAAATACGATTCGTTACAGGCTATGGCATCGAGGGTGTACTGCCTGATGCTATTTGCAAACGCATACAAACACAATATATGCTCCCCCACTTTCGTAGGGGCGACTACTCGAGTGGCTTGAAGGTAGGCATAGAGGCTATTAGTTGCATTCTTAATGGAAACGAATCTGAGTTAGCAGACATCAACAATTACCAAGAAGATGATACCGAGGCTATTATCGCTCTGCTCATCTTCATATTTACTATTGTAGCAATAGTACTATTTACAATAGTGGCCATTGACCGTTATTCCCGCAAATGTCCTAGATGCAAAAAGCTAACACTACAAAAGAGTTCTACACATCTGCTCAATAATCAATTCGGCATTTCAACTTACGAAGACTCCTATGTATGCACCGCCTGCGGCAAAGAGATTAAACGCATGCGTCATGAAGATAATTCCTCAAACAACCGCCATGGCGGGGGGCCTATAATTATGGGTGGCTTAGGTGGAAATTTTAAAGGAGGTGGTTCCATCGGCGGTGGCTGGGGAGGTGGTCGCTTTGGCGGCGGCGGAGCAGGCTCACGATGGTAAAAACAACCCATCCAAACATAAATTTCACTAATATCACTAAAATTGCAAAAAAATCGCTCAAAAAAGTTGCAAAATAAAATTTTTATACTACCTTTGCACTCGCAATCAGCAATGGTGCGTTAGTTCAGCTGGTTAGAATACGTGCCTGTCACGCACGGGGTCAGGGGTTCGAGTCCCCTACGCACCGCCAAAACGGATAACTCAAAAGTTATCCGTTTTTTATTTATACACAACATCTGACTCGTTGCCGAATGTGTAATACCTACAACCCTTACTCTCACCCTTATAAACAAAAAAAACTACTTCGCAAAGGAAGTAGTTTTTTTGCTTATAGCTCTTTAATATATCCACCGAGTATCTATTATCTTATACGATCCAACGAACGCACCAACATCTCATCATGGAATATTGCTCGCAAAGACAAATAATCCAATATCAAAGCAACAAGTGGAAAAATAATAGCTATACGGAAACCCTGTGTAGCAAACTCCAAGTTTGCAAACATGCGACTACCCAGATAATAATATATCGCCATGAAGATTACACTACCTATGAGCAACACCAACTCAACTGCACACAAACGAATCTGCAGCTTACGATTCTTAAACAAAAATATTGTTACAAATGGAACTATTGCAGATAATGCAACTATGACTCCCATGTATATTGTTGAGTATGATACTTCACCGCCTTTCAGCGAAAAAGCATACAACAGATATTCCTCTGCACCAGCTACAAAATAGGCCAAAGGTGTAAAAATCGCCGTTGTCATCAATGCCACAATAGCAACCAAATAGAGTGTTTGTATTCTTTGAATCATCTTCTCAAATTTTTAATTTTAACAAATATCATTATAAATCTACTGCCACAAAGTTATAATAAATTCTGCAAACTTCTATTAATTACACACAACATTTACTCTGTAATCACATACAACTTTTGCTCCAACCAATCTTATCAACAGCCATCTCCGCAACACCATCATCACTATATTATGACATATTTCCATATTCGAGCACCAAATTATCCATACTTTTTTCGTAACTTTGCACAAAAGCGATAAAACATAATGGCACGAGTAGTAGTTGGACTTTCAGGAGGTGTTGATTCCTCCGTCGCAGCATATTTGCTTAAAGAACAAGGTCATGAAGTGATTGGCCTTTTCATGCGTAATTGGCACGACACAACAGGAACCCTAGAAGGGGACTGCCCCTGGTATGACGACCAAGTATTTGCCGAGTTGGTTGCAAAAAAACTCGATATCCCCTTTCGTTTTGTCGATTTATCCGACGAATATCGCCGACGTGTAGTTGACTACATGTTTTCAGAATATCAAGCAGGTCGCACACCGAACCCCGACGTTTTGTGTAATCGCGAAATAAAGTTCGATGTTTTTCTCAAAGAAGCCCTAAAGATGGGTGCCGACTTTGTTGCCACAGGCCACTATTGTCGCAAACTAACCATCGAGCATAATGGGGAAACATCATACAAGTTATTAGCAGGCTCTGACCCCAATAAGGACCAAAGCTATTTTCTGTGCCAACTCACTCAGGAACAGTTGCGATACGCCATGTTTCCCATCGGCGATTTATTAAAACCACAAGTAAGACTGATTGCCGAAGAACAAAAATTAGCTACGGCAAAACGCAAAGACTCTCAAGGCATATGCTTCGTGGGTAAGGTCGATTTACCAGTCTTTCTCCAACAGCAAATCGCCGCAAAACAAGGCAATGTGCACGAGATATCGCCATCATGGCGAGGCTACACTACCCAACCCAGCGAAGATGATTTAGCAGCTCTTGCCGAGCCAAAACACTACACGGTACGTGATGGTAAAAAAATAGGTACCCATAACGGCGCACATTTCTACACCATTGGCCAACGCAAAGGTCTAGGCATCGGCGGCAGAAAAGAGTCGCTCTTTATCATTGCTACCGACGTAAAGGAGAATGTGATATACGTAGGCGAAGGTGATTCTCATCCAGGACTATATCGACGTGCTCTAAAGATAGAACCTCAACAGGTGCAATGGATAAATCCTGACGACGCCATGCAGGAAAACGAACGCCGTCGTTATGCTGTACGCATTCGTTATCGTCAACCTCTGCAAATGGCTGAACTAATTAATACTCAGCATGGATTATACATTCTCTTTGACGAACCTCAAAGAGGTATTGCTGCAGGTCAGTTTGCTGCTTGGTATAATGGTGACGAATTGGTTGGTTCTGGCGTAATCGAGAAGTAGCCATGCGATACATATTACTTATTTGGGCTATTTGGGGATTTACTACCAACCTCTTATATGCTCAGTCATATGGCATTACATACTATAATGTGGACAAACTCTACGACACCATTCCATCGCCTTTTTATGATGATAGCACATACACTCCAAAAGCTCGTTTAGCTTGGAACACAGAACGCTACAACAGAAAAATATCAAACATAACCTCCGTCATCGACTCTATGTCAATGCCCTTGGTTGCTATCTATGGCGTGGAGAACGAGCAAGTCGTTAAAGACATTATTAACTCAAGCAAAAACGATTATACCTACATCCATCACAACTCCGACAGCTACAACGGCTTGGATTTTGCACTACTCTATTTTGGCGATATATTTTTCCCAACACAAACCACCCCTTGGCAAGGAGCATGGTGCATTGAAGGCGAACTACACAACGAGCCTCTAACTATTATTATAAGCCATGGCTGCAAATCGCTCGGTGTGCTATTAAATAAGACAAGTTGCAACCCCGATAATAAAATTATCATATTAGGAGAGTTAGGAAAGTTAAATTTTAACAAACTCAACCTTGATGATGCCTTATCAAGAGCAGAAACAGCTGGACGCGGCAACCGTATCTTGCAGAATGAGTGGGAGATGCATGATAGAATCATCACCAATATACACAGTCTCTCAGCAGCAGATGTATATATTCAAAGTTGGATGTTAGACTGCAAAGGTAGGCCATTACCGACATACAAAGGAGGGAAATACATAGGTGGATACTCTTCTTGGCTTCCTATATACATATATTTTAGAAAATGATTTGCATTTCAGCAAAAAAGTTATAATTTTGTATGGTTAAACATGGGTAAAGAAAATTATATACATAAATAATAAAATTTTTAATAAACAACCAAGATTATGGCAGATGTAAAACGTGTCTATACCTTCGGTAACAAAGAGGCTGAGGGTAATGGAAAAATGAGAGAGTTACTCGGTGGTAAGGGTGCCAATTTGGCAGAGATGAACCTTATCGGTATTCCTGTACCTCCAGGATTCACTATCACAACAGAGGTTTGTGCAGAGTACTACAGCAAGGGCAAGGAGGCTGTTATTGAGATCCTTCGTCCAGAGGTAGAGAAGGCTATGCAGAACATCGAGAACCTCACAGGTATGCGCTTCGGCGACAAGGAGATGCCTTTGCTCGTATCAGTACGTTCAGGTGCTCGTGCATCAATGCCAGGTATGATGGATACAATCCTCAACCTCGGTATGAACGATGAGGCAGTTGAGGCTGTAGCAAAGCGTACAGGCAACCCACGTTTCGCTTGGGATTCATACCGTCGTTTCGTACAGATGTACGGTGACGTTGTATTGGGCATGAAGCCTGTATCAAAGGAGGATCAGGATCCATTCGAGGAGATTATCGAGGCTCAGAAGGAGAAGCGCGGTGTCAAGATGGATACAGACCTTACAGTTGAGGATTTGCAGGAGCTCGTTGCTGCGTTTAAGGCTGCCGTTAAGGAGCAGACAGGTAAGGACTTCCCAACATGTCCATGGGAGCAGTTGTGGGGTGCAGTATGTGCTGTGTTCGGCTCTTGGATGAACGAGCGCGCTATCCTTTACCGTAAGCTTAATAACATTCCTGCAGAGTGGGGAACAGCAGTATCAGTTCAGGCAATGGTATTTGGTAACATGGGTGAGAACTCAGCAACAGGTGTTGCTTTCTCTCGTGATGCTGGTACAGGTGAGAATATCTTCAACGGTGAGTACCTTATCAACGCACAGGGTGAGGACGTTGTGGCTGGTATCCGTACACCACAGCAGATCACTATCGAGGGTTCACGTCGTTGGGCAAAGGCTCAGAACATCTCTGAGGAGGACCGCGTAGCTAAGTATCCATCATTGGAGGAGGTTATGCCAACAGTATACGCTGAGTTGAATGAGATTCAGAACCACTTGGAGGTTTACTTCAAGGATATGCAGGATATTGAGTTCACTATCCAGGACGGTAAGCTTTGGATGTTGCAGTGCCGTAACGGTAAGCGTACAGGTGCAGCGATGGTTAAGATCGCTATCGACATGTTGCATGAGGGCTTGATTGACGAGAAGACAGCTGTACTCCGTTGTGAGCCTGCGAAGCTTGATGAGCTTTTGCACCCAGTATTCGACAAGACTGCTATCAAGAACGCAAAGGTTATCGTTAAGGGTCTTCCAGCATCTCCAGGTGCTGCTACAGGTCCAGTAGTATTCTTTGCTGAGGATGCTGAGAAGGTATTGGCTGAGACAGGTCAGAAGGCTATCTTGGTTCGTATCGAGACTTCTCCAGAGGATTTGAAGGGTATGTTGGATGCAGCTGGTATCTTGACAGCTCGCGGTGGTATGACATCTCACGCAGCCGTTGTTGCTCGTGGTATGGGTAAGTGCTGCGTATCAGGTGCTGGTGAGCTCAACATCGATTATAAGACTCGTACAATCAAGGTTAATGGTTACGAGATCAAGGAGGGCGATTGGATCTCTTTGAACGGTTCAACTGGTGAGGTTTACCTCGGTCAGGTTGCTACACAGGATGCTGACCTCAGCGGTGACTTCGGCGAACTCATGGAGTTGGCTGGTAAGTACGCAACTATGAAGGTTCGCGCTAACGCTGATACTCCACGTGATGCAGCTCAGGCATTCGCATTCGGTGCAGAGGGTATCGGTCTTTGCCGTACAGAGCATATGTTCTTCGAGGGCGAGCGTATCAAGGCTGTTCGCGAGATGATTCTCT
>JAGBTO010000063.1 GCA_017631285.1 Alistipes sp. | reverse complement strand
ATCAAGGCTGTGCGCTCGACCGATGTTGAATGGGTGAAGATTACACCCGACCATGGCGACGCAGCAGGCACCTACACCGTGGCGATTACATTTGACGCTAACGAAACGAGCAAGGAGCGTCAAGCGCAGATTATCATCTCGTGCGGCGAAACTAAAATAACCATCATAATCGAGCAGAGTGCTGACGATAACACCGGCGATGATGACGATGAACCCTCAGTGGGTGACCAACCCATCCAATACTCTTTCCCCGGCCCTAAAATCAAGAGCGTGAAGCAGTATAGCCTCACCGCCGAGGGCGAGTTGAATAAGTTGATGTCATCCTATTCGTTTGTCTATGAAGATGACCTTTTGAAGGAGGTTACTCAACGTTGGAGCGAGGATGAGTATGATTACGAGAAATACTCATTCACATATCCAAAATTTGCAGGCGATAATCTTGTGATGAAGTGCGACCAGTGGATGCAGGTTAACTCTACACACGAGTACATCGGCTACGAGAATGTGATGGAGGTAAACGAAAAGGGGCAAATCATATCGTTTTACCAGCCAGGATATGAGGATGAGATCGGCACGCTGGAATACGACGACGACCAATTGGTAAGGTTAAACGATGCCGATGGCGGCGGTTATACTGAGTATAGCTGGAACAATTGGAATATGGTTTCGCAAAAACTCGACGAGACAGGCAATGGCGAGTATGTGAGAACACACTCACTTAAGCCATCCACTCTGCATAGCAACCCATTCTGGTATAGCCAGGTTGACCCTACGGTGATGTGTCAGGAGGAGATTTCTATATTGCTGCCTTGGTCTTGGGGTTTCACAGGAGGTCATAACCAGTCGTTGTATGACTCTATCTCGGCACATAACGGCACAGAGATCTCTTTTGCGTATGAATTCGATGGAGAGCAAAAGGTTATGGGTAACAACGTGGCTCTTATCTCGCGAGTAACGACAACCTACAAAATGAAGGATAACACACAGTTCCGCGAGTGCTATCTGTTTGAGTATTATACCAAATAAAATACCAAACACCGCATTAAAACAAAAGAGATTGTCCTTTCTAAAGATGGACAATCTCTTTTATTTTGAAGCTGTATAATGACTGGTCTTTACAGCCATTTCTTGTAACGGAAATACCATATAGTCACTCCCGAAGCGGCAATCATCATACAGATGGCGAAGATGTAACCCAATGGGATGGTGTAACCTCCAACTTCCCACACCCAATCGAGCTCGGGCATAACATGGAAGTTCATACCATAGACACTCGCAATAAGCGTTGCGGGGAGGAAAATAACGGCTGCCACCGAGAAGATCTTCACAATTTCATTCTGCTCGATGTTGATAAGACCGAGAGCAGAATCCTGAATATAGTCCAAACGCTGGAACGAGAAGTCGGCGTGATTAATTAGCGAGTTCACGTCCTTAATCATCAACTGCAAGCGTGGGTAGATATCATTTGGGAAGCGCTCCGAGCGCAGGATGCTCGACAAGATACGCTGTCGGTCGAAGATATTCTCACGCAAGACCATGGTATTCTCCTGCAAGGCATTGATGCGGTGGATGACAGTCTTGTCGATGGTGTCCTCGGTGTTGATATCCTTGCTGAGTGCAGCAACCTGCTTGGCCACAAACTCCACAAGGTCGGCATCGAAGTCGATACGTACCTCTAATAGCGAGATGAAGATGTGATAGCCCGTCGAGTAGCCTCGGTAGTTCATCTGAAGGCGTTTCTCCGCCTCGCGGAACGTGCGTGACTCGGTGCTTCGCATAGACACCAACACACCCTCGTTCGAAAGGATAAACGACACCGGTTCCACAGAGAACGACTCACCATGGGGTACGAAGAAGTTGGTATTTGAGATTATTGAATTCTCGTTCTCCGAGTACTTTGACGTTGACTCAATCTCCTCGACCTGCTGACGGGTCTGGAGACTCTCCTCCATAAAACTCTCGACAGCCTTCTGCTCCTTGATTGAGGGCGAGAGGAGGTCTATCCACAAAATATCGTCGTAACCCAAATTTTCCAACAATTCGGGCTCTGCATTGCGTATGATTTTATTGTATTGCTTGAGATAGATTGTAAGCATGACTGCAATGTTTTACTATGTTCCACTCAGTTGAAGTTCTCCGACGAGCAACACGTCGCTCTTGTAGCAGTCGCCTCATGGGCGGCTAACCTCTTCAGCCGGGATTGGATCGCGGCTCAACCTTCAAGCCTGCGTTCCAAAACTTTTGCAGTGCCGCATGTTTCTCGGCATTAAATACGAAATCTATATTTTGAGTCAGATACTCATAAGCGTTGTAATGCTTCTGGTCGAAGCCAAACTCTACCACAGCCTCCCAAATAGACTCCACACCAAAGGTAAGAGCTCGTTGTAGGGCGTCAATTTGCTCATACGAAGTACCCTTGCGTGCCACCCACACAGCGAAAGCGAACGGCATACCCGTAGCTTTGTACCACTCCTCCGAGAGGTCATAGTTGTAGTTAAACAACTCTTCATGGTCGAACACCTTGTCGCCAATCAAAAGAAACGCATCGGTAAGTTCAGCATAGGCCACCTGAGTGTAATCGGTTAGTTCATACCACTCGGGTTGTATATGCCAATGGTTTGCAGCCAGATAGCCAATAAGCTGCACCGAGGTGCGAGAATGAGCATCCAAGAATATACGCTTCACCTGACCTATGGGCACATTAGAGAATAACTCAACTGTGCGCACCTTGCCAGATGCACCTATACAATAGTCGGTAATGATATTTGTTGATTTAAGTGAAGGAACCATCGCCGATGGCATAAGTGCAATATCGGCCTTACCCTCAGCATAATTCTGATAACACCCTGCTGGAGGTGTCAATAAAAGATCGGCACGGAGATTACCTTCGTGCTTGATACCATAGATGAATGGTATCGTATTCAAGTACGACACAGCCGCAATTGTTGGAGTAGTAACCATCATCCATAAAGTATCCTAATTAGTTTAACACTTCGCCTTACCGCTTACGACAAGGCCCTTTGACGTGCAAATATAACAAATGTTATACAAAATAACAAATTTCCAGTCAGAAAACTACTCCTCATCAAACCCTTCATCGTAGTAAAAGCCGTCCATCAAAGCGTCAATTTCACGACGTTCCTTCTTTGTAGGACGCCCCGTTCCTCGCTCGCGGAAGACAAATACAGTCTCTTTAGGCACGGTTAGCTTATCCAACTCCTCCTGGGGTGTGATGTTCAAACAATACTGTGGGACATTCTTGGCACCCTGGCGGCTCGAAACCAGTTCCAGCACCTTGTATTGATACGTAACAGGCATACGCTTAACGGCTATCACATCGCCCTGCTTAACCTCACGCGAGGGTTTAGCATAAGCATTATTCACCAGCACTCGGTTGTTTCGTATGGCATCGGCGGCATCGGAGCGAGTCTTAAACACTCGCACTGCCCAAAGATATTTATCTAATCTTACTTCACTCATAATCAATAATTTTATGCCTCATCACTATGCGTGCCCTCCTCGGTTTGACGACTTACGCTAAGTATCATACCCAAACTTACAGCCGTAAAGAGCAACGAGGAGCCACCTCGCGAAATCATTGGCAGAGTCTGACCTGTCTCAGGAAATATATTCACCGTAACCATGATGTGTAATAGCGCTTGGCTTGTTATCATCATCGCCAAACCCAACGACAGCATAGAAGGGAATTTTTTGGGGCACTTATCGAATATCTCGATAGCGCGGAAAAATACCCACACATACAGGGCTATGAGAATCATCGAGAGCACTATACCATACTCCTCGACAAAAAACGCAAACGCATAATCACTCTCAGGATGAGTCATCTCAACTCGCACAGCACTTTGACCTGCACCACGTCCCATTATTCCGCCATTATGAATAGCAATCATCGAACGCTCGGTATCTGTTAAATCTTTAGCCATAACTTCTGTGCGATTCTCAGTCCACAGTTTCCACCACGTCGACAAACGACCCTCAGCAGTCTCACTACGACCCAACCCTAGCAACATCAGCAATGCGAAACCGGCTACAGCCAACCCCACAATACGGAACAAATCTGCCCATTTAACTCGGCCGATGTAGAGCATCACAAGCGACAGAGCACCGACCAACAAAGCCGATGAGGTGTGCGCCGGAATGATAATAGCACAACTCAAAATTATAGGAAAAAACAGAGGCATAGCACCCTCCTTTATTATACGACGCTGCTTAGGAGTGCGCCACGTCCAAAATTTCAAACTGGGAACAATGCGTATGTTACGCACAACACTTTGTTTGTCGGCAAGAGCCCTTGCTAAATACATTATTGTACCTACCTTGAGCATCTCAGAGGGTTGGAACTGAAAACCCATGATATTTATCCAGCGTGCCGCATCATTGGTCTTCACACCCACAAAATAAGCCGCCAAGGTCAAGCCTAGCGATATCCAAAACACTGGCTTAGCTAACCTACGGAACACATCGCTATTTATGCGATGAACCACAAATATAATTACCACACATGCAGCAAGCATAAACAGCTGCTTACGTAGAAATGCAGTTGTCGAAGAGCCTGAATTAGGCATATAAGCCATTTTGGCAGTCGAGGAATAGACCACCAAAAGCGAAATGACCATCAACGCGACAACAATTACCCACAGCACCTTGTCGCCACCAAACAAACGCTTCACACCCTCCGTAAATCCACTCTCTCGAGCCATTAAGTCGGGGCGCATAGCTACATCATCAGCGGGCATCTGCTCATTATGATGTCGCTTGACATAATCATCGTAGTTTATATCCTGCTGCTCTGCCATTATCTACTTCAAAACATTATCTTCTACCCACTTTTTAAAAAGTTCACCTCGCTGTTCATAGTTCTTAAAGAGGTCGAAGCTCGCACATGCTGGAGATAGTAGCACCACATCTCCCTCCTCGGCAACCTTGCGTGCCGCCTGCATAGCCTCCTCGAGCGAAGAGCAGCTGATAACCAGAGGAACAACATCAGTAAACTCCTTTATAAGCTTCTCGTTATCCAGCCCCATACACACCAGACACTTAACCTTATTGCGTGCAAACTCCTTTAGCGGGGTGTAGTCATTTCCCTTGTCTGTACCACCAGCAATCCACACCGTCGGGCGTGTCATACTCTCAAGAGCGTACCATACAGAATCGACATTTGTAGCCTTCGAGTCGTTTATCCACTTCACACCATCCTTCTCGCCTGCAGGCTCCAGACGATGTTCCACAGGACAGAAATCATAGATTGACTTCACCACCTGCTCCTCATCAACACCTGCAGCCAGGGTAGCCAGCGCCGCCGCCATAGCATTGTAGGCGTTGTGCAAGCCTGCAATCTGCATCTTCGAGGCATTGATAACAACGCTCTTCTTACCAACCATTGCGGTGAACTCCTCGCCATCAAAATAACCATCACCGGCACCACTCGCCACCGCTGCCTTTGCCGCAAATGGCAGCTGACGCATACGCATTGGGTACTTGCCGCTTGCAATCTCCTTCTCTATCACCTCATCATCTGCCGAATATACGAAGTAGTTGAGCGAGTGCTGGTTCTGCATGATGCGCATCTTTGAATCAACATAGTTCTGGAAGCAGTAGCCGTATCGGTCGAGATGGTCGGGCGTAATGTTCATCAGCACCGCCACATCGGCACGAAAATCGTACATTCCGTCAAGCTGGAACGAACTGAGCTCCAACACATACCAATCAAACTCGCCAGTTGCCACCTGATAAGCAAAACTCTCTCCAATGTTGCCACCCAGAGCCACGTTCATGCCCGCATCACGCATAATTTTGTAGATGAGCGATGTTGTGGTGGTCTTGCCGTTTGAGCCCGTAATGCAGATGGTGCGAGCCTTGCCCATGTAGCGTGCAGCGAACTCCATCTCCGAAATTATAGGCGTTCCCTGCTCGCGCAGAGCCTGCACCGCCGCCGCTTTCTCGGGAATACCTGGCGACTTGATAACCTCATCGGCAGCAAGGATTCGCTCCATAGTATGCTGACCCTGCTCCCACTCAATACCCCACTCATCGAGTATCGCGGCGTACTTCTCCGCCACCTTACCCATATCCGAGAGGAAGACATCAAAGCCCTTCTTCTTCGCCAGCACCGCCGAGCCATAGCCGCTGATGCCACCACCCAAAACTACTATCTTTTTCATTTTTTATCGCATCTTAAGAGTTACTAACGTGAAAGCACACAAGAGCATCGAGACTATAAAGAATCGCATCACAATCTTGGTTTCGAACAATCCCTTCTTCTGGTAGTGGTGATGTAGAGGCGACATCAACAATATGCGCCTACCCTCGCCATATTTGCGTTTGGTGTATTTAAAATAGCTCACCTGCGCCATCACCGACACTGCCTCAGCCAAGAACAATCCACACATCAGCGGCAGCAACAACTCCTTGCGGATGCAGAGTGCAAACACCGCTATAATACCACCTATCGAAAGTGAGCCCGTGTCGCCCATAAAGATCTGTGCAGGGAATGAGTTGTACCACAAAAAGCCCATCAAAGCACCCACCATTGCGGCGGCAAACACCACCAGCTCGGCACTTTCGGGAATATACATAATATTCAGATAATCAGCATATATAATATGCCCAGACAGGTAGGCCAACGCACCCAAAGTGATAACTATTGGCACCGAAACCATCGACAACAACCCATCCAAGCCGTCAGTAAGATTAGCTCCGTTCGACACTGCCGTAACAACCAATATCGCTACGCCTATATATAGTAGCCAGGTGAGGATATCAACACCACCTACCAACCAGCCATAGTCAAACTCATTATCCTTGATAAAAGGTATAGTGGTCTTTGTTGTCTTTTGAGGTGTGGGGCTCATAACGGTTCGTTGTGTATGTGTCACAATAGTTTGCCCCTCGGCATCCTGATAGACCGTTTCAGTTGGCGTTGCCACCTTTTCGCGTATGACAACCTCCTGTGAGAAGCACATCACAACACCAACAATAACACCCAAACCGACCTGACCGACAATTTTAAATCGGCCCTTCAAGCCATCCTTATTGTGGCGAAAAGTTTTTATATAATCATCTAAAAAGCCTATGCCACCAAGCCATAGCGTAGAGATTATCATCAATAGTATATATACGTTATTGAGCTTTCCCAACAACAATATTGGCACCAGCACCGCCATAAGGATAATAAGTCCTCCCATCGTGGGTGTACCTTTTTTTGAGAGTTGCCCCTCAAGTCCCAAGTCACGAATCTCCTCGCCAATCTGATGACGTTGCAAGAAACGGATAATCCTACGACCAAAGAAAATCGTAATCAACAGAGCGAGAATAATAGCGGCAGCCGAGCGAAACGATATATATTGAAACATACCTGCTCCGGGCAAATCAAAACGCTCATCCAAAAGTTTAAAAAGTGGGTATAACATATCTTATTATTTTTATTCTCTTTATTTCTTCGTTCCAAAAGCATCTTGCAGCACCTCCCTATCGTCGAAGTGACGCTTTTCGGTGCCAATAATCTGATAAGTTTCATGTCCCTTACCTGCAACAAGGACAATATCACCTGCCTGAGCCAACATCACAGCTGTATTTATAGCCTGTGCTCTGTCGCTTATGCGCAGTGTGCGTGAACCCTGAACCTTTCCCTGCTCCATCTGGTCGAGAATCTTCTCGGGGTCCTCAGTACGGGGATTGTCCGAGGTAAAGATTGCCACATCGGCTTCACGCGAAGCGATACGTCCCATCTCAGGGCGTTTTGTGGCATCCCTATCTCCACCACAGCCACACACTACATAGAGTTTTTGCCCCTCTCGACGTATATCGTTGATGGTGGCTATCACATTTTCCAAAGCATCGGGCGTATGAGCATAATCGACAATAGCTGTAATGCCGCTATCAGAGCGCAGAGGCTCAAAACGACCATTAACCTTACGCAGAGCACTCATGGCCTGCAACACCTCGTCACTCGACTTGCCAAGAAGTATGGCAGCACCATATACCGCCAACAGGTTATAGGCATTGAAACGACCCAGCAATTGTACCCACACCTCCTTATCGCACACATCGAGCAACATACCATCGAACAACATCTCCAATACTTTACAACGGAAATTGGCCATCGAACGCAATGAGTAACGACTAACCTCGGCCACTGTATTCTGCACCATCACCTCGCCATTGCGGTCGTCGATGTTGGTCAGCGCAAATGCCTGCTTAGGCAGAGCATCAAAGAAGAGGCGTTTAGCCTTGATATACTCGGCAAAAGTACCATGATAATCCAGATGGTCGTGAGTGAGATTTGTGAATATACCACCGACAAAGCGCAAGCCTCGGATTCTATCCTGCACAACCGAATGTGACGACACCTCCATAAAGCAGAAGTCACAACCCTCGTCAACCATTTCACGCAACATTGAATTAAGGCGTATGGCATCGGGGGTTGTATGGGTAGAATCAATTTCTCGCTCACCTATGCGGTAAACCACAGTCGAGATAAGGCCCGACTTATACCCCATCATCGTAAATAGGTCACATAGCAGAGTTGCCACTGTTGTCTTGCCGTTTGTACCCGTAACTCCGACCAATTCCAACTCCTGCGAAGGATAGTTGTAAAAGGCAGCAGCCATATCTGCCATAGCTTTATTGCTATCCTCAACAACCACGTAACTAACACCTTCCGCTATTTGCTGCGGCAACTCTTGACACACCACAGCGCGAGCGCCGTTTTTTATAGCTGAAGATATATAGTTGTGTCCGTCACTCTGAGTGCCACACACCGCAAAGAAGCAATCCCCCACCTGAACTTTGCGAGAGTCATATTGCAAAGCCTCGACCATGGGATCGGAGTCTGTAATAAACTGCGACACGGCAGTTGAAGCGAGCAACTCACTTAGTTTTTTCATATATTAAGTTATTTTATCTCAATGTAATTGTCACACTACCGCCCGAGTGAATACGTTCGCCTGCACGTATGCTTTGCGTACGTACCATACCCTTACCCGAAAACTTAACTTTTAGGCCGCGGCTCTCCAATATATATAACGCATCTTTCAAGCCCATGCCTACAACATTTGGCATAAGTGCATTATTTTCAATGGTTTTTATATTGACATTGCGTAATGTGTCGGTACGTACCACCCCCCAGCCATCACGTTCGGAGAAGGATACCCGAGGTGAGAATTTATTCGCCACACGTCTTACGTTTGCAATATTTCCACCCTTCACATGATGAGGATAAAACTCCTGGCTTGATGGCGAGAGTTGCTGATGCCACTCTTCATCGCGATAGTAAATGTAGTTGGTTATATCCCTCACCACAGGACCTGCCAACGTAGCGCCATAATAGTTACGACGTGTCTTGCGGTTAGTAAAGATTGATGTAAAGATTGTATATTTGGGCTTATCGGCAGGGAAATAAGCCGCCACAGAGCCCATGTAATAGCCATCATCGTAACGAGCACCGCCTCCGTCACCTCGTTGCGCCACTTTAGCTGTACCCGTCTTCGAAGCTACACGAAACGCTGTTGAATCCTTAAAATAGTTCTTCGTTGTACCCGTGCGAGCCGTCTCAACTAAGCACTCATGCACAATCTTCAAGGCCGCAGGAGAGCAAATGCGCTCATCAATAACCTTCACAGGAAAGTCTTGCACAACATCGTCTCCTCGACGCAACTCCTTTACCAAACGCGGAGCAACCATCTTTCCTCCATTAGCGATGGCATTATACAGCACAGCCATTCGTATTGGCGGAAGCTCAACAGCATAGCCGTAACCCATATTTGGCAGAGTAGGTGCCGACCATTGCTTTTTATTTTTGGGGTCGGGGATATAAGGTTTCTTCTCATCCATATCAGCAAAGCCCACATCCTCGCCCAAATGCAACCTATCTCGCAAGAACTTCACATAACGTTCCCGATCAGAGTTGTAGTTCTCGTAAATAGCTCGTGCAAAATATACATTCGAGGATTGTGCCGTAGCTGTTTTCATGTCAATCATACCTCCACAGTTGTGGTCATCCTGCACCTTGGCCGTTGGATGTCCTATCTGCGTTACACGACCTTCATTGGCATCATAGCATTGAGTTATGGGGAGTTTAAGGTCTTCGGTCATAGCAAGCAGCGACACCAACTTAAACGTAGAGCCTGGCTCTATGCGGCGAGAGAAGGCGTAATTATCCTTCTCGTAATAGACTCCACTCTGCTCTGCAGTTTCTCCTAAATTAGCAAGAGCAAGTATATCGCCCGTCTCTACATCCATAACAATGGTCGTTCCCCATATTGCTCGCTCGGCAACCAACTGACGACGCAGGGCTGCATCAGCAATATGCTGCAACTCGGCATCGAGTGTGGTGACCACATCCAAACCATCCTCTGCATCTATACTATCACCTCGATGTACGAGTGTCGAAAAGCCTGGAGCGATACGCTGCCTGAGTTGAATGCCAATTGTTCCCGTAAGTTCTTGACTAAAGCTATTCTCGAGTCCATATTGACCACGCTTCTGAGCCTTATCCTCCTTGCTCACATTACTTGTTATGCGGCCAATCGTACGACGCGCCATCTCTCCGTATGGATATACTCGCTGGTCTATTGGTTCACGACGATAGGTCATACCCATGTTCCAATTAAGGATTGGGAACGTACGCAACGTCTGCCATTCATGATAATCCACAGCACGTGGCAAAATATTTACAGGCTGGTGATTGCGAATAGTATCGTAAATAGGAATGGTCTGCAACTCGGCATTGGTAATGGCATCCCACACTCGTTGAAACCACCCCTCACGCATAGCAACAGAGTCTTTCACATGGGTTAGCTTGATGCAGTTGTTGCGCGCACTCATAAGAGTCTTGTAGTACTCCTTATGTGAGCGGTCCTTAAAAAACATACTGAGCAACTCGGCAAGCGAATCGGCATGCTGCGAAAAGAGTTCCAGCGAATCAAAACCCTCGCTACCCATATCGAAATCTATGCGATAACGTTGTATTGAGGTTGCCAATGGCTCTCCGCCACGTGCAAGAATAGAACCTCGCAGAGGTTGAATGGTATCACGCACAAAGATACGTTCCTCCAACTTATCAGCATTGACTGCAATCTCGCCACTTAAGAAAATAACCCATATCAGGCGCAGCGTAACAACCATGCCAGCCAAAAAAAAGACCACATACAACCACTTGGCACGGTCGTACATCTCGGCTTTCACATCTATTTCTGGGCGTTTCCTTGCCATTGGTTACAAATTAATCTTCAACTACTTCTCTACGTTTGCTGGGTTCCTGCAGCCTTATGCCTCGTTTCTGCAACTCCTCGACCACAGCAGCATGGGTGGTATGCTGATACAACTGTTCCCTGAGGCGTATTGAGCGCTCACGCATAAGTTGCACCTCACGTTCCAGGCGCGAATATTTCATATCGGCATACAATGCCGTGAACATTACCATGATACTGACAAGCGAGGCCACAGCTATGGCAATCAAATGACCATAATGTTTTGTTACGGAACTATTTTGAAGAATACTACCCGAAAAAAGTTGATAGAATAGGCGCGAACGTTTCAGACGCTTCTTTGCCTCCTTGCGAGTTTGCTCAGCTTCGGCAGCCTCCTGCTCCTCAATATCGCGTTCGATATCCTTCTGAGCTTCGCCACTCTGTATGCGACGCACCTCATCACGCACGCGGCGGCGGAAGAGGTCATCTTCCTCCATCTGGCGCAACTCCTCCTCGCTCAGCGGATTGAATTCATCGTTCACGGGCATCATACTTGCATTACAATTTTATCGCCGCACGCAACTTTGCAGAGCGTGAGCGTGAGTTTCGCTCGATCTCTTGAGCCGAAGGGATAATCGCCTTGCGAGTAACAACTTCGAAAGGAGTCTCTACGCGACCAAAAAAATCTTGCTTCACCTTACCTTCAAAGTTTCCACTACGCATAAAATTCTTTACCAAGCGATCCTCGAGTGAATGATATGAGATTACAACCAATCTTCCACCTGGGCGCAACACCTTGAGCGACTGTTCCAACGCCATCTTCAGAGCCTCCATCTCTCCATTAACCTCAATACGTAGCGCCTGGAAGAGTTTTGTAAGAAACTTCGACTCATCGCGTTTAGGTGTACATGGCTTCACTGCTTCGACAAGTTGCGACGTTGTGAGAATAGGTTGCAACTCTCGACTGCGCACAATACACGAAGCTATTTTCCATGTTGTATCTAACTCGCCATACTCTTTGAAAATACGACCCAAGTCCTCAACTGAATAGCTGTTTACAATATCGGCTGCGGTACGTCCGCCACGCTGATTCATACGCATATCAAGCGGAGCATCGCCACGGAACGAGAAACCTCGTTCTATAGCGTCGAAGTGGTGCGACGAAACACCCAAGTCGGCAAGAATAGCATCAACATACTCGACACCTCTTAAGCGCAGTGCACCACGCAAAAATCGAAAATTGCTCTCAACATAATTGAATCGCTCATCCTGAGGAGCATTTTTTAGAGTATCGCGGTCCTGATCAAAGGAGTAAAGGCGACCCTTATCACCCAGCTTCGACAGTATATGGCGAGAGTGTCCTCCGCCACCGAACGTAAGGTCACAATAAGTACCATCTTCTTTGATATCCATCAACTCCACCGACTCCTCTAATAGTACGGGAACATGATATGTAGTTGCGTCTAAAGGCATATTAGTATAAACATAGGTATAATTTGTGGTAAAGTTAGTTATTTTAACATAAATATCACGTATTTACCGCCATAAAATTAGCAATTAATAGTTTTATTTTCTTAGGTACAACAACAAATAAGGACTGCCGAACCAATGCCGACAGCCCCACTATGAGTTGTTAAGTTGTTATAAATCTCGAAGATGCTACGATGCTAACTCTCCTTATCACCAAAGATATTAAAGCGACGCAAAGCAGGATTGCGACGAGTTTGAATCAAACTCTCTAGCAGCAACAGCAGAAGTGCCACAGCCAAAAAATATTGATACTGCTCGTTATACTCCTCATATCGAACAGTCGAGAGTTCGCTCTTCTCCATTTGGTTTATGCTCTTGACAATCTCCTCCAAGCCTATAGAGTGTTTCGATGCTCGCACATAAGCACCATCGGTTGCAGCAGCTATCTGCTCCAACATCTGTTCACCAAGCTTCGACACCACCATTTCGCCATCTTCATCCTTCACGAACTCACCTCCAATTTCGATTGGAGCTCCCTCGGGAGTACCTATACCAATTGTAAAGATACGGATACCCTGCTCCTTTGCCATCTGCGCCACAGATGTCACATCCTGCTCGTGATTCTCGCCATCGGTAATAAGAACTATCACCCTACTCTTTCCGCTTTGACTCGAGAACGACAACGAGGCTAATTGCAATGCCTTGCCTATATCGGTTCCTTGCTCGGCAATAAGCGCAGGAGATATGCGCTTTGTGAAGGCTTGCGCCATGCGGTAATCCGAAGTTATTGGAAGCTGAACCTTTGGCTCGCCGGCAAAGATTACCATACCCACGCGCTCTTGTTGCAACCCTTCGAAGAGCTTATTTATAGCATACTTTGTACGCTCCAAGCGATTAGGCTCGAAATCCTCGGCAAGCATAGAGTTCGACACATCAACTACGAGCATCATCTCGACGCCCTTAGCCTTCTCCTCTCTAAGTTTTGACCCTAACTGAGGTCGCGCCGCAGCAATAACCAAGCATGAGAAAGCTGCAAGCCAAATCCACAGCTTCAAGCGCAATCTACCTCGTGAATAACTGGGAATCAACTCCTTAACAAGAGTTATATTACCAAAGCGTTCCATCAATTTCCCACGTCGGCGCATCATAAGTGCAAAGACAACTGCCAATATTGGAACGAGTGCCAATATGTATAATAATTCTATGTATGCGAATCTAAACATAGGTTAAGGTATTCGTTTAAGTATTATATGCGAGAAGATAAACTCCATCACAAGCAACACCATAGCCACAAGCAGCAGTGGCACAAACTTCTCATGATAAAGCGTTAGCGAGGTTATTTCAACCTTACTCTTCTCCAGGGTATTAATCTCATCATAAATAGTTCTCAATTTCTCCTTATCGGTTGCGCGGAAATACTTTCCGCCCGTACGAGATGCTATCTCTGTGAGAGTCTGCTCATCTATTTCAACATCCATCATCTGATAGCTTATATCGCCAAAGTGGTCGATAACAGGATAAGGAGCCTTACCTTGTTTACCCACACCTATGGTATAAACCTTAATACCCATATCGGCAGCTATGTCGGCCGCCATTAAAGGTGCTATCTCGCCGCGATTGTTCACACCATCGGTCAAGAGGATTACCACCTTGCTCTTAGCCTCACTCTCGCGCAAGCGATTCAAGGCCGTTGCCAAGCCGTTACCTATAGCCGTACCATCCTCAATAACGCCGCTTCGTATGCGAGCCAACATGGTTTGCAATGTACTCTTGTCGGTGGTAAGAGGGCTCTGCGTAAAGCTCTCACCCGCAAATACAGCCACACCTATACGATCCCCCACACGATCAGAGATAAATGCTGCTGCAACCTCTTTTGCTGCCTCCAAGCGGTCGGGCTGGAAGTCGCGTGCCAACATCGAACTCGACACATCTATCGAGAGCATAATATCAATACCTTCGGCATTAGTATTACTCTGCTCCTCTACAACCTGGGGTCGCGCTAACGCCACAACCAACAGTGCAAAAGCAGCCACACGCAACACAAAAGGCATGTGTCGCAACCAATAGCGCAAGGTACGAGGGGCCTTTTTCACACCTTCCACCGAGGAGATGCGTATTGTTGCTCCGCCCCGCAACGTGCGGTATATGTAATATGCAACCATTGGCACTATTATCACCAACAGCCACAACAGATATGGATTTGCAAATCTCATCTTCCTATTCTCATCAAAGTCCTCATAAAGCAGGCGTCACACCTGTTACCAATTCTTCTTACCTCGAATAATAATACCTTTCTTCTTTTCATCAAGTTTCTCTTGAGTCTTATCCTCCTGAGCCTGGATAGCATCGAGAAGCTGTTGTTGCTGCTCCTCGCTCATTCCGCTGCGAGGTTTATCCTGACCCTGTGGAGGCTGCTGTTTCTGATCCTGTTCCTTGTCACCGCCACCTTGCTGATCCTGATTCTGGTTATTATCCTGGTTATTCTGCTGATCCTGATTCTGATTCTGATTGTTGTCCTGATTTTGGTTATTATCTTGATTCTGGTCGTTATTTTGGTCTTGCTGCTGTTGCTGCT
>JAGBTO010000062.1 GCA_017631285.1 Alistipes sp. | reverse complement strand
TGGAGAAGGAGTTGCAGCTAAGGCATAGGTAGTGTCTGAGTGGACATATAAGAATAAAAAAGGTGTCGAGATGATGTGAAGAGCCCCCAAAAGTTTGGAAAAACTTTTGGGAGCACTTCATTTTCGTCATAGGTATAAAAATAAAAAAAAGATGTCTTTCGACACCTTCTTGTTTCGTTCTTTGCGGAAGGAGGGGGATTGGCTACTGCGCAGACAAAGTCTGCTCCGCTTAACGCCTTTCCCTTCTGCTCGCCGCAGGGGCCATTGCAAATATCCCACTCGCAAGATGTTGATAAATCAACCTCATTTTTTTTCTCGTAATGTCTTATGCAAACAAGTTTGCAACGCCCTCACGATAAAAAAACAAAAGGTGTCGAAATCTCGACACCTTCTTGCTCGTTTTGATATTCGCGGAAGGAGGGGGATTCGAACCCCCGGTACCCTAATCGAGTACGTCAGTTTAGCAAACTGGTGGTTTCAGCCACTCACCCATCCTTCCTGACCGACCCTTCTCGCCGAAGAGTGGTGCAAATGTAGACAAAAAAAATGATTATGCCAAATATACAGCATAATTTTTTTAGTTTTTTTAATTTTATACCATTTGATGGGTATTATTCTATATTGTGAACGGTGTTATCTAAGGTTGTATTCGCATTGTAACTATCATAATGGCGGAAAATAATAAAGACACATTTAATTATCTCTGCGGATAATTGCTATGTTGAAAAGATAACTTTATCTTTGTATATAACTTGAGGTGTGCTGTTCGTGGGTTGCTATGATGTGGCGAGAGGATACGTATGCTTTGAATTGTATGAGTTGTCAGCTAAATTTATTTAAACTATAGAGTGATGAAGAGTAATGGTCGTTTAATGTCGCTCGACGCACTGCGTGGGTTCGATATGTTTTTTATTATGGGATTGTCGGGGCTTATTATAAATGTGTGCGCCCTATTCCCTGGGAGTTTTTCTGAGATGTTGTCTGAGCAGATGAGTCATGTGGCATGGAATGGACTGCGTCATCACGATACAATATTCCCACTGTTCTTGTTCCTTGCAGGAGTATCGTTCCCCTTCTCATTTGCGAAATTGCGTGAGTCTGGGGCGTCAATGGGTGCAATCTATTGGAAGATTATTCGTCGTGGAGCATTGCTTGTGCTTTGTGGAATGATATACAATGGGTTATTTAATCTTGATTTCGAGAACCTTCGTGTGGCGAGTGTTTTGGGCCGTATTGGCTTGGCATGGATGTTTGCCGCCTTGTTATTTGTTAATTTGGGCGTTCGTTCGCGTGTGTCAATTTCTGTGGTAATCTTGATTGGCTATGCTGTCATTTCCCGTTATGTGGGTGCTCCCGATGTTCCAGGCGCCGATCCTTTGAGTCGCGAGGGGTGTTTGGTAGGGTATATAGACCGATTGTTTATGCCTGGAAAACTTATTTATGATAACAATACTTTTGACCCCGAAGGTTTGTTATCGACTTTGCCTGCAATCGTTACGGCCCTGTTGGGTATGTTTGCCGGCGAGTTGATTCGTATCCCCAATGAAAAGTTGTCGGGCAATAGAAAGACCTTGTATATGTTAGCCGGAGCTGTTGTATTGGCGATTGTGGCCATCGCGGCAAAGGGGTTTAATCCCATTAATAAGATGCTGTGGTCAAGTACATTTGTTTGTGCCGTAGGTGCATATTCGTTGATAATGATGGCCATATTTTACTATATAATTGATGTGCGAGGTTGCTGGCGATGGACGCTTATCTTTCGTGTAGTGGGTATGAATTCAATCACAATTTATATGGCACAGCGAATTATAGGTTTTAGTGGAATCTCGCGATTCTTCTTTGGCGGTGTAGCTGGTCTATGTCCCGAGGGATGGACGGCTGTAATAAATTCGATAGGGTATATTGTGGTATGCTGGCTGTTTCTCTATGTTTTATATCGTAAAAATATTTTCTTGAAAGTATAAGAATATTATAAACAAAGTTTAGATATTGCGAGCCTAAACTCGGTTCTTTTGCATTTTTTTTGTAAATTTGTCGCCTGTAATTGTATGTTATGGCTGAAAAAGAGATATTAGAATCGCTGGAAGGCGAATATAAATATGGTTTTACAACCGATATTGAGACCGAAACCATCGCTCGTGGTTTGAATGAGGATGTCATTCGCTTGATATCGCAGAAAAAGGAGGAGCCTGAATGGATGCTTGAGCGTCGTTTGAAGGCTTTCCGTCATTGGCAGCAGATGCCTTTGCCGAAGTGGGCGCATTTGGATATTCCTGAAATCGATTTCCAAGACATCATCTATTATGCTGCACCTAAGCAGGTTAAGAAACTTGGCTCGATGGATGAGGTGGATCCTGAACTCAAGCGCACCTTCGATAAACTCGGTATTCCACTTGAGGAGCAGATGGCATTGGCAGGTGTTGCTGTCGATGCTGTAATGGACTCGGTGTCGGTGAAGACCACTTTCCGTGAAACATTGGCCGAGAAGGGTATTATCTTTTGCTCAATCTCTGAGGCTATACGTGAATACCCCGAGTTGGTGCAAAAATATCTTGGCTCGGTTGTGCCTTATACCGATAATTTCTATGCAGCACTAAATGCTGCGGTATTCTCGGACGGCTCATTCTGTTACATTCCCAAGGGCGTACGTTGCCCAATGGAGCTATCAACATATTTCCGCATTAATGCTGAAGGCACAGGTCAGTTTGAACGAACATTGCTTGTTGCCGATGAGGGCGCTTATGTGAGCTATCTTGAGGGTTGCACTGCGCCACGACGTGACGAGAATCAGCTTCACGCTGCCGTTGTGGAGATTGTGGTTGAACGTGATGCCGAGATTAAGTATTCTACGGTACAGAATTGGTATCCTGGTGATAAAGATGGTAGAGGAGGAATCTATAACTTTGTAACCAAGCGTGGCCTATGTCGTGAGAATGCACGTCTGTCGTGGACCCAGGTTGAGACAGGCTCGGCAATAACCTGGAAATATCCAAGTTGCGTGTTGCTGGGAGACAACTCGGTGGGTGAGTTCTATTCGGTGGCAATGACTAATAATTTTCAGCAGGCCGATACGGGAACAAAGATGATTCATATAGGTCGCAATACCCGTAGTCGCATCGTGTCGAAGGGTATCTCGGCAGGCAAGAGCCAGAATGCCTATCGTGGTTTGGTGCGTGTTGCAAAGGCTGCGGAGAATGCCCGTAACTATTCGCAGTGTGATTCACTGCTTATTGGCGATAAGTGTGGTGCGCATACATTTCCTGTGATGGACTCGAAAAATCCTACAGCCGTGATTGAACACGAGGCTACCACGTCGAAGATTTCCGAGGAGCAGTTGATGTACTGTCGTCAGCGAGGGCTTTCTACCGAGGATGCTGTGGGGCTGATTGTCAATGGATATGCCCGTGAAGTATTGGCTAAGTTGCCGATGGAGTTCGCTGTTGAGGCGCAGAAATTGCTTGCCATCAACTTGGAAGGATCGGTGGGATAAATGAAAATAAAGAAATGATAATATGTTAAGTGTTAAGAATTTACACGCTTCGGTTGGCGATAAGGAGATTCTGCGAGGAATTAACCTTGAGGTTAAGGCTGGCGAGGTGCATGCTATAATGGGCCCTAACGGGTCGGGCAAGAGTACGTTTGCTTCAGTGCTGGCAGGTAACGAGAAGTTTACTGTAACAGCGGGTGAAGTTACGTTTATGGGCAAGAACTTGCTCGATTTTTCAATTGAAGATCGAGCTCGCATGGGCTTGTTCCAGGGCTTTCAATATCCGGTGGAGATTCCGGGTGTGACGATGGCTAATTTTATGAAGTTGGCGGTAAATGAGCAGCGTAAGTTCCGTGGTCAGGAGCCTTTATCGGCAGGTGAATTTTTGCGTATGATGCGTGAGAAGAGTGCTGTTGTGGAACTTGATACCAAGATGACAAGTCGCGCTGTGAACGAAGGTTTCTCGGGTGGCGAGAAGAAAAAGAATGAGATATTTCAGATGGCCATGTTGGAGCCTAAGTTGGCTGTGCTGGATGAGACTGACTCAGGCTTGGATATTGACGCCTTGCGCATTGTAGCCACAGGTGTTACCAAGCTGCATACAGAGGAGAATGCTACCATCGTAATTACCCACTATCAACGCCTGTTGGACTATATAGTACCCGATTTTGTTCACGTATTGTATAAGGGTCGTATAATCCATTCGGGTGATAAGACATTGGCGTTGAAACTTGAAAAAGAGGGTTACGATTGGCTTATAAATAATTTGGAGGAGTAGCGATGGGTGTGCTCGATTATTTTAATAGCTTGGGCATAGATTGCAGTTCATCGGGTGAGATTACGTTGCCTGATGGAACGCCTGCATTGTTACTTGTAAACCCTACCAAAGTTGAGTGTGGTATAGCAGAACAAGGTGAGGACTTCCTGATTTTGTTGCACACCCACGAAGGCGAGTCGAAACTCACGATTGATGTTATGCCGCATGCATCGTTGCGCATTTTGCAGGTTATGTTAGACCGGGCGGAGTGTCGTATGGAGGTGCGTCAGCAGGTAGGCAGTCGTTGTGAGACCATAAGTGTCATAGTGTCTGGCGCACGCCTTGATTATGAGGCTGATCTGAATGGTGCGTTTGCGTCGAATGTGTTGCGGGCAGCCTATGTTGTAGGTGGGGAAGAGAATACTCATGTAGGCGTAAGAGTGAATCACAATGTGGCTGATTGCCGTAGTAACTCTTTGGTCAAAGGTGTTGCGGGCGGTAAAGCTACGGGTGAATTCGAAGGAATGGTATATGTAGCTCCCGATGCACAGCGTACCGATGCAGTGCAGACGTCACGAAATATTGAGATTGGATGTGATGCACATATTAAGGCTCAACCTCAGTTGGAGATATATGCCGATGATGTGAAGTGTTCGCATGGCGCAACTGTTGGTCAGCTTGATAACGATGCGGTGTTGTATATGCGTCAGCGAGGTCTGTCGCTTGAGCAAGCGAAACGTCTGCAAATAGAGGGATTTATTAGCGATATTGTTTACCAGTCAAAGGAGTTTGGCGAGGTGCTCTCGAATGAATTGACCAAGAAACTTGAGTTATTGTAGGAGATGTTTAACCCCAACGACATACGAAACGATTTTCCAATTCTTTCACGCGAAGTGAATGGCAAGCCACTCATTTACCTTGATAGTGGAGCTACGGCACAAAAGCCTGAGTGCGTTATCGAGGCGGTAAATCGCATGCATCGCCAGCAGAATGCCAATATTCATCGTGGTGTGCATCATCTTTCCGAGGAGGCTACAATGCTATACGAGCAAGCTCGTGAGCGAGTTAGAGCTTTCATTGGCGCTGGTGCGCGCGAGGAGGTTATCTTTACGGCAGGTGCTACGGCGTCAATCAATACTGTGGCCTATGCCTGGGGTGAGAAGTTTTTGCATGAGGGTGACAATATCGTTATCAGCGAGATGGAGCACCATTCGAATATTGTGCCGTGGCAACTCATAGCCCAGCGCAAGGGTGCTCAGATAAGGGTGTTGCCTTTTGATGACCAGGGTCGATTGATGGTCGAAGAGCTGGATACTCTGCTTGATGAAAAAACTCGTTTGGTGGCTGTTACTCAAGCTTCGAATACACTCGGCACACGTCCCGATTTGCGTTCAATCATATCAAAGGCTCATGCCTGTGGCGCACATGTTTTGGTGGATGGTTGCCAAGGTGTGGTGCATGGTGGAGTGAATGTAAAGGAATTAGATTGTGACTTCTACGCTTTTTCGGGTCATAAGTTATATGCTCCTACAGGTATTGGAGTATTGTATGGAAAGCAACAAATTTTGGAGCAGATACCTCCATTTTTGTGTGGTGGCGATATGGTCGATAGGGTGTCGTTTGAGCGTACGACCTATGCACCTCTGCCATTAAAGTTTGAGGCTGGCACGGCAAATTATATTGGCGCCATTGGCTTGGGTGAGGCTATAAATTACCTTGCAGGACTTGATTTGCAGGCTGTCGAGGCCCACGAAAAGGAGTTACTACGTTATGGCGAAGAATTGCTTTCGAGCATTGATGGCTTGCGTATATATGGCCAAGCCGATGATAAGTGTTCAATCATATCGTTCAATGTAGAAGGTGTTCATCACTACGATATGGGCATGATTCTCGATAAATTGGGTATTGCTGTACGTACGGGACAACATTGTGCCGAGCCTGTGATGGCGCACTACTCGGTGACGGGTATGTGTCGCGCGTCAATAGCTATGTATAATACTCGTGATGAGATAGCGACTCTGCATCGAGGTGTGGAACGAGCTGTTAGGATGCTACGATAAAGAACTAACCAAACAGGATAGATATGTTTATAGTACTTGAAGGTGTAGATGGATGTGGTAAATCTACACAAATAGCTAAGTTGCGCGAGATGTTTGCTCAGCAAGGTGTTGAGAGCGAATATCTGCATTTTCCTCGTTTCGACGCTCCCTTTTTTGGTGAGATGATAGCTCGTTTTTTACGAGGAGAACTTGGCTCAATAGAACAAGTGGATCCATATGTTGTGGCTCTACTATATGCTGAGGATCGTCGTGATGCGGCATCAATGATTCAAGGATGGCTTAACCAGGGCAAGGTAGTTATTGTTGATAGATACGTATATTCAAATGTAGGGTATCAGTGTGCCAAACTTAGCGATGAGTCAGAACGCGAGAAATTGAGGGAGTGGATTCTTAATCTTGAGTATGACTATTTTGCCATTCCTAAGCCCGATGTATCGCTATTTTTGGATGTGCCATTTGCTTTTACCGAGCGTAAACTCACAGAACAGCGTGTGGGTGATGACCGCGATTACCTTAAGGGCAAGCAGGATATTCACGAGCAGTCGATGGATTTGCAACGAACCGTTCGTCAGGTATATATTGATGCGTCGCACTACGATGATGATATGTATGTGGTGGATTGCACTACGTCGGAGGGCGAGATGGCTTCGCCCGACGAAATATTTGGACGCATTATGCAAGTCGTGGCGTCGAAAGTTAAATTGTCGAAGTAATGGCCTCGAAAAAGTTAAAGATAGTATCAACGCTGTGTTGTGTAGTGGTGGGAATATTTTTTATATTCTCAGGCTTTGTTAAGGTCGTTGATCCATGGGGTACAGCCCTAAAGGTCAATGAGTATTTGTCAATCTACGGCATGGAGTGGTTTTCGCCTGCAGCAATGCCTTTCTCGATATGGCTGTGCGGTGCCGAGATGATGATGGGCTTGATGTTACTATTCAAGGTTCGCATTCGTCTTGTGTCGATTTTCGCGTTGGTGTCGATGACGTTCTTTACTATATTAACATTCTTGAGTGCTACGTGGATACCTGTCGAGGATTGTGGGTGCTTTGGCGATGCTATTAAGTTATCTCCTTTAGCGACATTCGTGAAGAATCTTATATTCTTACCTTTAGTCATAATAATTTGGTATCGTTATCGCCATGATAAGATCTTAGTCTTTAAGCGCGTCGAGATTATGCTTACATGTCTGTTCTGTTCAATAGCTATGGGAATAGGCGTGTTCTGCTATTACACATTGCCTCTGATAGATTTTTTGCCTTATAAAGAGGGTGCAAACATCTACGATATGATTCAAACACAGCATGATACCGGTGGAGTCGAAATGGATGAGGAGGAATATGTCCTTGTCTATCGCAATCGCCGTACGGGTCGTTTGCGTGAGTTCTCGATTGATGACAAGGAGTGGCAGAATGAGAATAAATGGGAGTGGGTCGAGACTCGAATAGTGAATGAAATATCTCCAATCCAAACACTCGTCAGTGAATTCTCGGTGTCGGATGTCGAGGGCAATGTTACGCACGATATATTAACACGCTCGGGCAAGGTATATATGATATGTGTAACCAGCCTTAGCGATATAAAGGAGAAGTGTGAACAACGCTTGGGTGAGGTTGTTGAACATGCCATGCAAGAGGGGGCTTATGTTGTATGCATTACGCCAGACCCTTTGCGTGAAGTGACGTGGCGAGCATTCGATGGGGGAGAACCTGTGAGATGCTATAATATCGATGCGACGGTGATGAAAACTATGCTGCGTGCTGAAAATGGTTTAGTGGTATTAAACAATGGAGTTATAGCGGGAAAGTATAATTGTCGAATGATTAGCCTGTAATAAAGAATCTTATATTTATATTTTGGTATAAAAATTGACCTTTGAAATTCAGAGGTCAATTTTTTTTTTGTTTATGAGCAGGTTAGTTTTTAATATTTTGCTATCCTTTCTGTTGCTTGTGGCGTGCGCAAAGACGTCGAAGGATAAGAGAAGTATGCCAAGGAGTGTAAAGGTGGCAACCGTACAGGATGTTGATTACGTTGAGCGCGATTTCGCAGGTATGGCAACTGCTGATGATGCTACCATGCTGGCATTTAAGATTTCGGGGCAGGTGGCAAGCGTAGATGTAGGCAAGGGTGATATGGTTAGTCGTGGTCAGCTGCTGGCAAGACTCGATCCAAGGGATGTGGAATTGCAAGTAGCCTCTGATCGCTCGAAGTATGAGCAGGCGTTGTCGCAGTATGAACGTATGAGGCGTCTTCTTGAGCATGATGCCGTTTCGCAGCAAGAGGTGGAGGTTGCTGAGGCAACATTTGTTCAGGCACAATCAAAGTATGAAAACTCGAAAGATCTACTTGTTGAGACTCAACTTAGGGCCCCTTTTGCCGGTGTCGTTGAGCGCACTTATGTTGATGCTTTCCAGCGTGTAGATGCAGGGCAAACCATTCTGCGCTTAGTAAATCCTATAAGCACTACGGTTGAGTTTACCATGTCGGAGCGTAGTATGTTTCTGCTTGCCGATACCGCTACACGCTATTATGTGCGCTTTGATAATTATCCATCTCGTCGTTTTGTGGCAAGACTCGATAGCTATGCAAAAACGGCATCCGATGCCTCGGGCTTTCCCGTATCGTTGAAGTTGTCAAAAGATGAAATTCAGGATTATCGTATTACACCAGGTATGACCTGTCAGGTAACTATTCGAGCTTCGGAATCGGCCTCGGACCTTGTTGCTATACCACTAACGGCCGTGTATGCACCTGCCCAGGGTGGTAATTATGTATGGTTGGT
Organism: Alistipes sp.; assembly: GCA_017631285.1. Lineage (GTDB taxonomy): Bacteria > Bacteroidota > Bacteroidia > Bacteroidales > Rikenellaceae > Alistipes. Next base: position 4,701 of record JAGBTO010000062.1, on the reverse strand, counting down.
GACATCAGATGATAGGGTTGAACGTTGTGCTGTAACATTAGGTGATGTTTTCGGTCGAAATATGGTTACGGTATTGTCGGGACTCGAGAAAGGCGATGTAGTTGTTATTGCAGGGGTATATCGTCTGAATGAGGGTGAAAAAGTGAGAATCATTAAATAAAAAGCCTATGTCATTATCTGATTACTCTATACGTCATCGTAATATCATATGGTTTCTGCTGGTGTTGTTTATCGTCGGCGGTGTGTGGTCGTTTTTCAAGATGGGGAAGAAGGAAGATTCAACCTTTGTGTTGAAGAGTGCCGTTGTGTCGTGTAGTTATGCGGGGGCAACACCTTATCAGGTGGAACAGCTTATTACTGAGCCTATTGCGCGTGAATTACAGTCGATGCGCAAGATAAAGAAAATTAGCTCGGAGTCCTATTATGGAATGTCGCGTATTGTTGTCGAGTTAGAGTCTGGGACGCCAGCCGAGGAGATTCCTCAGCTGTGGGATGAGTTGCGACGTAAGGTCTCCAACATAACCCCTCTGCTGCCTTCTGGAGCAGGTGCTGTAGTTGTGAATGATGATTTTAGTGATGTCTATGGTTTGTACTATGGACTTGTGGCTGATGAGGGCTTTTCGTGGGATGAGATACGCGATTGGGCACAACGCATCAAGACTCAAATAGTGACGGTTGAGGGTGTGCAAAAAGTTGCTCTGATGGGTGAGCAGCAGCCTGTTGTAAACATCTATATTACTAAATCGACGTTGGCAAATTTCTCGATAACACCTGAAATGATTGTTGCCATGATTTCTCAGCAGAATGCTGTGGTCAAGTCGGGTGATGTGGAGGCTGGTGATATGCGAGTGATGGTGCTCGAGATGGGTACGTATAGTAGTATTGATGATATTTCCAACCAATTGCTTATAGCCTCCGATGGTCGCCAATTTCGGTTGGGTGATATAGCTCGCATCGAGGCAGGCTATGTTAATCCTCCTCAAGTGATTATGCATGTCGATGGGTTGCGTGCTGTGGGTGTGGGTATATCATCTGCGGCAGATGTAGATGTGGTAAAATTGGGGGCCCAGGTTAGACTCGAAATAGACCGTTTATCATCACAGATGCCTGTTGGCTTGGAGCTTGTGTCGTTATACCCCGAGGATGAGATAGCTCGCAAGGCAAATCTTGGGTTTATGGTCAATGTGCTGGAGTCGGTTGCAATAGTTATACTTGTGATAATGATGGCTATGGGCTTGCGTAGTGGTGTGTTGATTGGTTCGTCGTTGATATTTACCATTGGGGGAACGATGCTTTGTATGTATCTTTTGGGGCAGGGTATCAATCGAACATCTTTGGCGGGCTTTATTATAGCTATGGGAATGTTGGTCGATAATGCTATCGTAGTTACGGATAATGCCCAACGCGGAGTGGCGCAAGGTGTGGATTTGCAAACTTCATTTATTTCGGGGGCAAATCGGCCTATGTGGGGACTGTTGGGTGCTACGCTTATAGCAATCATCTCGTTTTTGCCCTTGTATCTTGCGCCATCATCAGTTGCTGAGATTATAAAACCCCTGTTTGTGGTGATATCGCTCTCGTTGCTACTCAGTTGGGTGTTGGCATTGACGCAGGTTCCGATGATGGGTTGTAGAATGTTGTCACAGAACACATCTGTTTTATCTAAGTTAGGCAATTTCAAGTGGTTTGGGTCACTACTTGAACGTTTGCTTGAGCTGCGAGGATGGTTTATTGCAGGTGTGGTGGCATTGTTTGTTGGAGCAGTTGTCTTTATGAGATATATGCCTCAAAATTTCTTTCCTCAACTCGATAAACCATATTTTCGTGCCGATATAATTCTGCCTGAAGGATTTGATATTGTAGCTACGCAAAATAGCTTGGATAGTATGAGTTTGTGGCTTAGGTCACAACCTGAAGTTGTAAGGGTATCTACAACTGCAGGCTCATCGCCTTTGCGATATTACTTGGCAAGTGGCAATGCTGCACCCAGGGCAAATTTTGGGAACTTATTGATTGAGCTAAAGCATAAACGCATGACCGAGGAGGTGAAAATGCGTTTTGATGAGTATGTTGAGCAAAATTATCCCGATGTGTGGCTGCGTTCATCGCTATTCAAGCTATCGCCCGTACCTGACGCTACGATCGAAATAGGATTTATAGGGTCGGATGTCGATACTCTATTAATGCTGACCTCGCAAGTGGAACGTCTTATGAAGCAAATGCCAGAGGTGACAAATGTGCGTAATAGTTGGGGAAATCGAGTTCCTACTTGGCAGCCTGTTTATTCGCAAACTAAAGGCCAGCGTATAGGAGTGGGGCGTAGTCGCATGGCGCAGTGGATAACATTGGCTACGGATGGCTATCCGTTGGGTGAGTATCGCCGAGGTGATGAGGTGATGCCTATACTGCTCAAGGATGATGATATTGATAATTATAATCTCTCGAATTTGCAATCTATGCCAGTGTTCTCGCAGAGTGGAAAAGTTTATTCTATTGAGCAGGCAAGCAGTGGTTTCGATTTTGATTATCGTCCAGGAGTTGTGAAACGCTATAATCGCCAACGTGTGATGAAGGCTCAGTGTGACCCCAAAGATGGTGAAAATACAATACTCGTACAGAAAAAACTTATGGGGTTGATGAAAGATGAAATCTCTGTTCCCCAAGGATATCAGATGAAGATATTTGGCGAGCAGGAGTCTCAAGCAGAATCAAACGATGCGTTGATGAAGAATCTACCGTTGGCGCTGGTGCTGATGTTTATACTGCTGTTGCTTTTGTTTGATAACTTCCGTGACCCAATCATCATACTGCTTATGACTCCGTTGATATTCATAGGCGTTGTGATAGGGCTTGTTGTTACTGCTAATCAGTTTGATTTCTTTTCGCTCCTGGGTTTGTTGGGGTTGGTCGGTATGAATGTTAAAAATGGCGTGATTTTAGTCAGTTCAATCCGGGAGAAAATATCGGCAGGCGTTGCTCCGTATCAGGCTGTAATTTTGGCAACACGAGAGCGTCTGATACCTGTTGTATTAGCCTCGCTGACGACAATATTGGCACTATTGCCATTGTTGTTTGACTCGCTATTTTCAAGTATGGCAGCAACAATCATGGGCGGCTTGTTGGTGGCGACAATCCTTACTATGATGGTCTTGCCTGTGTCATATGTGGTTATTCACGGCATAAAACAAAACAATATCTAAAAAGATTGGTATGCGACAGAATGTTTTTTTATTATTGTCTGTTATTTTCTCGATTTCGGCATCAGCTCAGATTTCATTGGATGAGTATCGCTCAGAGGTGCTTAGTCGTAGCTTGGATGTGCATGGTGCAGTTATTGAAAGCGACCGCGCTTACGCAGAAAGCAGGGTCGAACGTACGGAATTCTTGCCCGAGTTGTCGGTTGATGGAAATTTTACCACGGCATTCAAGCGTGAAGATAAAGCTGATTTGTGGGGATTTAGCGTTGAGCCGCGTATTGAACAAACCATATATGCAGGAGGTAGGGTACGTGCCGCCTATCGACAGTCTCTGCTGCGCTATTCTATGGCTCAACAAGATTTGGAACAGGTGAAGTTGGATGTGAGTTTTGCGGCTGATGATGCCTATTGGAGTGTGTCGGCCATGCAACTATATATGGCTGCTACCGAGGAGTATGTCAATATTATACGTTCGCTTTACAATGTGGTGCAGGAGCGTTATCGTGAGGGTTATGTATCTCATGGCGATTTGTTGCAAGTTGAGGCACGCCTAAGTGATGCTGAATTTTCGCGCATAGCCATACGGAAGAACTATGATGCGGCTTTGCATAGGTTTAACAATCTTCGTCGTGAACCCGATTCGCTTGCTGTAGTATTAACAAACTCGATTATCGATAGTTTGGCTATGCCTGTTAGGGTGGCGTTGGATGAGATTATGCAATGCCGTCCCGATGTGAAGGTTGCCCAGCAGAGTGTTGATATCGCAGAGTATGGGGTGCGTATTGAGCAAGCGAAGTATAATCCTTCGTTGTCGGCAGGTGTGAGTGGCTCGTGGCAGACATATTCGCCTAACCACTCGGCAAAGACCTATTGGGATGGAGCGTTGGTCGTAGGGCTGAATGTCCCTATATTCTATTGGGGTGAACGTCGGCATGCGGTGGCTGCGGCACAACGTGGGGTGGAGCTTCAGGAGATTCATCTTGAGGAGTTGCATGAAGAGATTTCCCTGGAGGAGGCTGATGGATGGAGTGCCTTGGTGAGTAGTTATTCCCAGATGCAGTCGTCGCTTAAGAATGTCGATATAGCCAGCCGCAATCTTGCGATTAGCACCTACTCCTATCAGGAGGGACAGGCTACGCTGCTTGATGTGTTGCAGGCGCAAATCAGTTGGATTCAAATCTATACCAACGCTATTACAGCTCGTTATAACTATGCCGTAGCATGGTCGGCGTATAGGCGAATTACAGCACAAAATTAATCTGCTGTAGTGTGAGTTTAAAGAGCCATTCTATTATAATACTTCTATAAAATGAGGCTGCTAACTTTTGTTGGGCAGCCTCTTTGAATTGCTTACATCTCCATTGACTCGGTGCTGACCACATCAATCACATGCGACACAGGTGCAATCTTACGAAGCATGGCGACTAATCCGCACTCTTTCACTTGAGTATGCTCAATAGCTCGCGACACAGCATCCTGGTCCTCCAGGTGTTTGCACTCGGCA
>JAGBTO010000061.1 GCA_017631285.1 Alistipes sp. | reverse complement strand
GCCAATATGCTCAACACATCGCTCGCCGAGGCGAACACAGTAAGGATGTACACATTCGACAAGGCGAGTGGTCGTCTGACAAAGCTCCGCATTGATATGGTGATTTCAAGCGAGTTGCAGAAAACTGTCATTGAGAGCGAGAGCATAGCCTACGATGAGCCACTCACAGCCACCAACTTGGTGGATAGCGACTACTCAAATATCTCGTTCCAGAGCATAAACTACCAGCAGACAGGCTCTTCGCCTCTGGCAGGCATCACCGCCAACAAGGCTGCAAAGATTATACTTTCGGCTATAAGCAGTTGGGATACTACCATTCTGGACACTGCACTCTACTTCTTCAATGGAGATGCGCGAGATGTGGTGAAGCGCAAATACGAGGGTTTGCAGATTGTATCTATCGGGAAGCCTACAAAGTCGGGCTTATACCCAGGTCGCTTTGTAAAGTGCAAAATTATCCTCGCCGACGGCACAGAGGAGACGCTGAACCTCGCTCTGCGCAACGACAACTCGGCAGAGGCGTGGCTCCTGGACGGAGGTATTTAATAGGAAACATAATAAATAATGGGTAGGTTAAAGGCTTACCCATTGTTTATTATATTTCACCCACCTTTTCGGCATATTTGCGCGAAACGGGGAGTGTCACACCCTCCAATTCTACCTCAACACGCGAGGATCGAACAATCAATTCACGACGAACAATATAGGAACGATGTATGCGAATAAAGTGCAGTTCGTTAAGAGTAGCTTCCCACCTCGAAATAGGAGTACGCGTACGAAATTTTTCTCCCGATACGGTATGCACCACAACCTCGCTATCCAGCGATTCTACATAACAGATCTCCTCGGTAGGCATAGAGATATGCCGACGGTCCGATATAAACTCCACTATTTGCGGACGTGCAGCCTCGCGACGCTTGAGAGAATTATCGAGCAACCATTCAGGCAGTGCCAAAGCCGCCAGCACAAAGAGTAGAAAAATAGGATTCAGCAATAGCGGCGGGAAATCAAAATCGCTATTATAATAGACCCCAACGCCCAAATAGTTGTTGGCACAAAACAGAAGCAGATAGGTCAATACCAATACAGCCATCGCAAGGAAACAAATATTCAAGACCCCTTGTTTCAAATGCGAGAATGAGATTTGCGAAATAAAATATTTTATTACCAATAATCCGGGCAAGAACATCGAGCTTACAAACATCGACACCGAAAAATTGTATCCTAACGACGAAAGAATCGTCGCCAGTATAACAAGACAAACAGCCCAATAAAATATCGTCCATACTGTTCTCATATCACAAAGATACAAAAAAAGGGAATAGGCAAAAGCCCTACAACCCACAAACAGGGGATTTGACACCCCAACTCGGGGTTTCTACCTTGCAAAAAAGATGCTTCTAACGCTATCTTTGCAATACGGAATTCCACAAAACAGATGTCAAACAAAAAAAACTACAAAACAATGAAAAAGTACATTATGATTATTTTTATTGCAACTATTTTTGTCGCTACAGCATTTGCCCAAGAGACTGAAATTTTCATACCTGCCGAATCACACACCTCAATTTACCAACTATATCAAGAGGGTGGCGTCATATTTATGTCACTTATCACACTCTCTTTGGTGGGCGTATTGTTGGCAGCGTGGAAGATGCCATCTTGCGTAAAAGAATTTGGGAATATAGCACTTGCATTAGGGTTTATTTCGATAGCAATGGGATTACGCCAAGCCTTTACATCATTACAACAAGCTCCCGATGTTTCTGCGGTTGTGATTTATGGCAGCGCAAAAGTAGCTCTCATTGCACCCATTTGGAGCTGTATCGTATATATCATTTCCCTTATAATACGCATAATACAGAAACCAAAAACCATTTAATTCCCAACAATCAACTATTTCTATTATACAAATTAAGCCCATCGGTAATGCGATGGGCTTAATAACTTTTACTCAAACAAAAAGCAGACTTCCCAATGGGAAATCTGCTCTATATATACTCCTTGCGGAGTGATTCGCAAAATTACTCCTCTGCTACAACTGAAATAGCAACAGTAGCCTTAACCTCGCGGTGGAGCTTAACAGTAGCAGTGTACTCACCTACAGTCTTGATTGAATCAACTGTGATAGCCTTACGATCTACTGTAATCTCCTTTGCTGCCAAAGCCTCAGCAATATCAGCTGAAGTTACAGCACCGAAGATCTTACCCTCCTCAGCCTTAACTGTGATAGTCAAAGGCAAGTTAGCGATAGTCTCAGCCAAAGCCTGTGCATCAGCCAAAATCTTAGCATCCTTGTGAGCGCGCTGGCGGAGGTTCTCAGCCAACACCTTCTTTGCAGATGCAGTAGCAGCCTTTGCAAAGCCCTGAGGAATCAAGTAATTGTTTGCGTAACCTGGCTTAACATTAACGATGTCGTTAGCATAGCCCAAGTTCTCTACATCCTTAATAAGAATAATCTCCATATTGCTCTCCTCCTCTTTATTATTTCATACAATCGGTTACGAATGGCAAGATAGCCAAGTGACGAGCACGCTTAACAGCCTGAGCCACCTTCTTCTGGAACTTCTGTGAAGTACCTGTAAGACGACGAGGAAGGATCTTACCCTGCTCGTTGAGGAACTTCTTCAAGAACTCACCATCCTTATAATCTACGTACTTAATGCCGAGCTTCTTGAAGCGGCAGTACTTCTTCTTCTTTACATCTACTGATACGGGATTCAAATAACGAATCTCACCGCCCTTTACATTCTCCTGTGCCAT
>JAGBTO010000060.1 GCA_017631285.1 Alistipes sp. | reverse complement strand
CTGATAATGTCTTCCTTTTAGCAGTAGACCATTCTCAAGATAAAGTGTTATATAAACATATTTCACCAAAACTTTTAAACGAGAATCGAGATAAAGAACAACAAGAAACCATTACGTTACACTTCACGCAGAACGAGGAGTTACGAAGAGATAACATAGATAATGTATTAGAAGATTGGTTAAGTATATGCAGTAACCGTGTATATTGTCTAACTAATAGTGAAACTATTTTAGAGGAGAATAGTGAATTGAAGTCATATTTGCAAAACATTCCTAAAATGGCAACCGATTTAAGGTCTTGCGATATTACAGAGATTCAAAACTTTACAGATGCGTATAACGGGTTATTAGAATCCGATTTTAGATATATTAAAAGTGTGCAGTTCCCTAATGTGTGGAAACGAGGCATTGCGATATACGCATACACAGATAATACATTAGAATATTCTCTTTATAATATTAATCTGGGAGAACTTGTCGCACCGATAGTTCAAATGCCCCAATGCTCAATTTTCGAAATAAAAAACAGGCATGACTATGCTTCATTCTCTTGTACTGAAAATCGGCTAAAAGAAAATCCTAGATTATATTCTCTTTCCATCATAAAGAAACATGTAGAAGATTTTATCAAAAATCAGAGGATTATCCCATCTGATGAGACCTTTTTGATAGAATATATTCATGAGTTTATTGAAGCAAATTGGAGGCACTTGCATTTAAAAAAGTATTCTGAACTGAATGTATGTTCATTGATTCAACACTTTCAATCAAAATACGCTTACATTGATAAAATGCCAGTACACTTAGTATCAGGTGGAAAATCTATATACTTAAACACAGTGTATAATGCCATTAAGCTTTTGTCTGAAATTGGGTACACGACCATTCAATATCCCTATCCGGCAAAAGGTTCTTATGGAAATACGGGAATGGTATATGATTTTTACTCTCCAACAACAGCATTAGAAAAATCACGAATAGTAATTTTAAATACGATACGTGCATATCAAAGTTTTATACAATCAGAGTTTCCTTTGTTAGCTGATAAACTTGATGCTTTTTATGGTGGGAATCTTATTTCTGTATTGGTAGACTACTCTGATCCAGAACATAAATTTATATTTCACATTCATTATTTCAGAAGTATCCTGCCATCTAATGAAAAAACTATTATAATTGAAGATATTAGTGAATCAAGAATAATGAAAGAGAATAATTTATCATCAGCAGCAGACTTATTTAGGAAAGAACCTGTAATGTTCAATAGCCAAGAGTTCTCTTGTTTTAGAGGTGGAGGAATCAATGATATGACAATACTATTCGGAAAATATAATTGTCTAACCTATTTTTATGAATTATTAAAAACTCACTTTGAGGATTATTTTAACCATCATAATTATTTGTAATTACCATAAATAAAAGTGGCACGCAAAATAGTAACGTATATTAGAAAATTTAGTACCTTTGCACTCAGAAAAAGCGTTCTTTTCAATAATGCAGAATAAGACAGACAAGGGAACTTTGCTTGTTTCTAAATCGTTACCTGTCGTAAAATTAAATTCTGTAAATCGTTCGTTTTCAGTAAGAAGCAATAAATGCTATGACTCAAGCAGTGGAAGGTTATGTGCTTCTCAATCTTGGCGAGTTTGAGGAGTCGGGGAATGTAGAAACTCAATTTATAACCCGTCAAATAGGGAAACACCAAGCCTCTTTTTTTGTGTTTACCGAGCAGTTCGATTGCCGCAGGTGATAGTGGAAGTTTTACGGCTACTTGTGTCTTGCTAATAACGATATCAAGATATGATCGTTTCTTTGAGTTGATGTGCACGCTTTTCCAATCAAGGGCTAGGATGTCGCTACGTCGCAGTCCGGTATAGATTGACAGCAGGCACGCTCGTTGGATATCCAGATATTCCTTAAACTCTACACGCTCCAGTCTGCGAATTTCTTTCTCGTCAAGATACTCTTTTGCAGTGTCGTGTTTCCAATGTATGCGAGATATCTTCGTGTTTATATCTGTTTTTATGATGCCGTCTTGGTGAGCGAGATTCACGATGCTCATAAAGGCGTTAAAGTATGCAGCGGCTGTGTTCTGACTCAACTTTGCTCGTCTATGTAGTCCTTTTGTGTTGGAGAGAAAGCCTTTGAATCGCTCGCAGAAACTCACCGTTACATCCTTAAAGCTACACTTGCCCTTACAGAATCTGTGGAGATATTTTAGGCTGACTTTGAACTTAATGCCACGATACACGATATTGCGGTGGAAATACTCCAAGAAATCTTCATTGATACGACTTTTGGATAGGAACTCGTAATCCTTGTGTACAAGGCTGATATATCGATCACACCTAATCGCATCGGCTATCTCATCAATGCTCTTATTAAACTTTTGTTGCGCCTCGTTTGTGGGTGTTGTGTATTTCTCAAGATCGAGAAACTCGTAGCGTACTTGCTTGCCACTATAATCCGTAAATGGAGGACAGAATTCAAGGTAGACCGACAACATCGTTCCTTGGCACTTTTTCTTTGTGCGGATTACAACTCTTCCCATTGCTTTAACTCTTTTAATTGTTTGACATCCATCACATTTACCAATACCTTCGCATCTTTGCATTTGATGCGAACTCTCTTACTTGCTGTAGCAGAAAGTAAAATATCACTCTCTATCGCGTATTCTTTGATCGCTTTTTCTATGGTTATCCATTGCGGATTGGTAGTCAGTTCAACAGCCCACGCAGCGATACAATCTTGATAATTAAAGCGACGAGAATTACCCAAATAATAGGAGCGAATGTTGTATCTTTCGACAAAACGCAATACCCAACAACGCCCCATTTTAGTATAATTCAACAGCCCTACAAGAGAAAATGAGGCCGGGCAAAGTGGACAATCTTTGTTCGTTGGAAATTTTGCAAACCACGCTCGTAGATGGCGATACTTAATGTGCCTAATATCGCCTAATAAGCAGAAACGCAGAGTGTTAGATTTTAGTTGCTGATAGATAAACTGCTTCGATAATCCTGAAAGTTGAGCTGCTTCGCTTATCGTTAGCAACTCTTCGTAGTGGTCTTGCGCTCGCAAATTGAGTGGAGGAATACCTCGTTTTTGTTGTTTAATTTTTGTCATATTTTATTAAATCATTTGGTTGAACGACTTAATAAATATAACGCATAGTAAACACCCTGAAAAATGAGTATCGTATGAGTATCGGTCAAATTTTCCACCCCTTTTCTACGCCCTTCTGCGAGGTGTTTACAAGGGCGGTTTTTGATAACCATTGATAGACTTGGGGGTGAAATAGGGCGTAAAAAAAAGAATTTTGCCGATTTTGCAAAATTCTTAAAGTGTTAATTATCAGTTATTTAAGATGTGAATATGCTTATTTTTTACTTTCTATTTAGACGAGTGATAACTTATTGATTTTCAATGCGTTATAAATGATTATTTACCGATACAGAATTGCGAGAAAATAGACTGTAATATTTCAGATGATGTAATTTCTCCGGTAATTGTGCCTACGTGGTACATAATTTGGCGTATATCCTCGCTTAGAAGGTCGCCACTGATGCCTATGTCAATAGCTTCGAGAGCAGACTTTAGTGCTGCGCGGGCTTGGAGTAGGGCGTTGTAGTGACGCTGAGATGATACAATAACCTCGCCCTGGTATGCAGCCGAGGCATTGGTTAGGGACTTGAACTCTTCGATGAGTGTATCCACACCCTTGCCGCTCTTTGCTGAAATATAGAAAGTCGGGATATCGCACTCTTGTGCAGAGTCATCAGATATATCGCCAGCTAAATCAATCTTATTTACTATGCGTAGCATGGTTTGGTCGGAGGTGGGGGTGAAACCTTCGAATGACGATTCTGTGTCACCAGCCTCCTGCATCCACAAGATTATGCGAGCCTTGCGCAGAGCCTGCTCGGTACGCTTGATGCCCATCTGCTCGAGTTGATCATCGGTAGAGTGCAGACCTGCTGTGTCGATAAAACGATAGATTACACCATCGATATTAGTTGTGATTTCGATGGTGTCGCGTGTTGTGCCAGCTATGTCGCTCACCATTGCGCGGTCTTCGCCAGCAAGACGATTTAGAAGGGTACTCTTTCCTACGTTGGGACGACCTGCAATTGCCACCATGACACCCTCTTTCAAGGCATTGCCCAGCGAAAATGAGTCGGACAATGAGCTAACTCTGTCGAGTATGATGCTTAGCAGATGACGCAGTTCCTCCCTATCTGCGAACTCGACATCCTCTTCAGCGAAGTCGAGTTCAAGCTCCAGCAAGGAGGCGATTTTTACCAGTTTTTCGCGTAAAGCCTGCAGTTCACCCGAGTATGCGCCTCGCATCTGTGTTGAGGCGATAGCATGGGCTGAGTGTGACGATGAGGCGATAATGTCGGCAACTGCTTCGGCTTGTGATAGATCCATCTTGCCAGCCAAAAAAGCACGACGTGTGAACTCTCCAGCCTCGGCTAAACGGGCACCGTGTGATGTTGCGAGTGAAATAATTTTATTTACAATGTAGCGAGAACCATGAGCCGATATTTCAACCGTATCCTCACTTGTATATGAGTGAGGTGCACGGAAAAGGCTGATTACAACGTCATCGACAACCTCTTTTCCATCCATAATATTGCCATAGTGTAGCGTTGCGGTCTTTGCCTGGTTAAGAGGCTTGCGCCCCTGGAAGATGCTATCGCAAATAGCAATGGCATCCTTGCCGCTGAGTCTAATGACGCATAATGCCCCACCCACAGCTGTTGCGGGTGCTACAATGGTGTCGGAGTCGTTAAAAATCATTTGTTATCGTTTTTCAATTCTCAGGCGTTGACCCACACTTATGACGTTGGCATTTTTCAGTCGGTTCCAGGTCATGAGCTGTTTGGTGGTTACTCTATACTTTTTAGCAATAAGTCCCAATGTCTCGCCACTCTTCACCTTGTGGTAGATAACCGCAGGTGTTACCATCTTCTTTTCGACAACGGCAGGGTTGATGTACTCCTTAAGGAAAGTTGAATCCTTGGCGAAGATGGAGTCCTGCTTTGAGATATATTCGGTGATACGATTTGCTGGCAGAATAAGCGTATAACTCTTGGTTGTTGCAGGTATAACATCCAACTTGTATTGAGGGTTAAGCATCTTTAGAGTTTCGTTTGAAACATCAATTGTAGATGATATCTGCCCTAGATGCATCAATCTATCAACCTGTATGGTATCAACTGCAACAGGCATAGGTGGTTCCGAGTAGGTGATATTGTGCGCCTGGTGGTAGGCGTAGGCATATGTAGCTGCGATGAATGCAGGTACGTATCCTCGTGTCTCGGATGGTAGGTGCCAATAGATATCCCAGAATGATTCGGGGTTCTGACCTGCACGCACCAGCGCTTTGTTTACATTACCCTGTCCACAGTTATATGCGGCGATAGCCAAGCTCCAGTCGTTATACATGTTATACAAATCTTTCAAATAACGACATGCGGCCTTGGTAGCTTTGATAGGGTCGTAACGCTCATCGACCATTGAGTTCACCTCGAGACCATAAGATTTTGCTGTGGGTGACATAAACTGCCATAAACCTGCAGCACCAGCCTTTGAGTAAGCTGTAGCCTGGAGTGCCGACTCAATGATAGCCATCGAACGAAGTTCTACGGGCAGACCAGCCTTGAGCAACTCATCCTCAATCATGGGGAAGTAGTATTGCGCTCGTGCAAGTACGCGACTCATAAGTCCTGAAGTGTCGGTATAGCGTTTGATACTTGTCCTGACGAGTTCGTTATATGGTAGGCGTATAGGGGTAACCAATGCATCCAAGCGGCTCTTGTAAAGTGAGTCTAGAGATGCATCGGTAGATAATGTATCGGGTTCGCAGATGTAGTTCTCGAAGAAATTCTGGAAGCTGTCCTTCACATTTTGACGCTTGAGTTCAGCAGCTAATGAATCCAACTCTGCAGGGTTGTACTCTATGGCAATGCGTTCCTCCTTGGGTTGTTGCTTGCGTACCTCTTTTTCATTATGCCATGCACGTTGCCACTCGCTTTCGCGTTGACGCAACTCCTCAACGAGCGATGTTAGAGAATCTACCTTCTGTTGTTCGATTATAAGCTGAGCTTTAGGTTTTAACTTCTTGTTTTTGAATATCTGTGCCTGAGCATACTGCGTCAAGGGTAGGGTAGTGAGTAACACTACAATAAGTCGGAATACTATTTTTGTCATTTTAGAATGTTACGTTTAAGTCAAATCCAAATATGGGCGTGTGACCATTGTGATAGGTGTACTGATAATCTATCATAGGCTGAAGTTGCACCGTAAGGTTGTCGGAGATGTCAAAATCCTTCAGGTGTGCATCGACGTGTGCATCAATAGCCTGGAATGCATATATGCCGGCTGTGAGCAATATGCTCAAGTCGCGATTACGACGATTGGAATCACGCAAGTTCTTTATGAATGTAGATGAGTAGCGACCTTTAAACTCGTCGGTAGGACCTTGAGGATACTTATCAGGGTTGCGCTCGTAATCTACAAGCAAGTGATACGCTGTTTTGAAGCGCTGGAAGCCTCGGTTGTTCCAGTCGATCACATATATCATCGTAGCTAAACCTCCAATTGCAATGGGGGCGCGCCAATAACTTTTGTTGTATATCTGTCCTGCACCTGGGCAAATAAGCGACAGAGTGGTAGCCTTTTTGACACTCGACACCTCGTTGGTTGAGTAGTTAAGTGCTGCATCACCCAAGAAATATATATATGAGGCAGCTGTTGCAACCATACACATCTGACGTGCGGTATTGGCGCGTATCATTTTGCTCTGTACGGCGTTAAGCTCTGGGGTGCGGTTCATGCCATTGACTAGCATGGCATCGTATTGACGTTTCAAAGGTCTATACTCGCTACCATAGTGTGCCCACAAACCTATTGAAGCTCCCATGGTTCCATATAATATTGGCAATTTCCAATATTGTTTGTTGTAGATTTGTCCATATCCGGGAAGCACAGCTGCTGTAAGGCATACCTTCGAGAGTGACGATGAATCGCTAAAGAGTGGTTGTCGTGGTATTATATTGCCAAACTCATCCACACGGTCCTGCTCGCGAGCTCTTGTTAAGCGTTGTTCGTAGCGAGCCAACGAGTCCATACGACGCTTGTGTAGCTTTTCTTGGCGTTTTAACTCCTCCTTGCTGACAATCTTTGTTGAGTCAATCGAGGTGGTATCCTTCTGTAATATTCCAGCAGTTACCACTTGCTGGTTACTACGCTTGAATGTTTGAGCCGAAATATTCTCAGTCGGAGCAAAGCACATCACCATAATCGCCAGTATAAAGTGATATGGCGAGTATTTGTGGGTAATGCCCACTATTTGTCGAGAGAGTAATTTCGTGAAAACAGACACCATTGTTTGTTGATTTATTTGTTATGCAAACGCTCAATGAATAAGTCAATGTCAGCATCGGACGAAAAATCGATTACAATCTTACCTCCTCCGTTCTTGCTACGTTTGATGCTTATGTTGTTTGAAAAATATGGCTCTAATTGCTCAACCAGACGTGAGTACGACTCAGGATACTCCTCCTCGCATGCCTCAACAGATGGCTGGGTAGCCAACTTGCGGGCCAACTCCTCGGCTTGACGCACCGACAAAGCCTTCTTGATAAAGCGCTTCAAAGCCCATAGCTGGCGCTCGGGAGCAATGCCTGCAATGGCCTTTGCATGACCCATGGTGATGATACCCTCTTTCAAGGCGAGTTGTACCTCTGATGGGAGTGATAGCAGACGCATGTAATTCGATACCGTAGAGCGTTTCTTGCCGACTTTCTCGGCCATAGCCTCCTGTGTTAGGTTGCACTCCTCGATGAGGCGTTGCATGCCCAAGGCAATCTCTATGGCGTTGAGGTCCTGACGTTGGATATTCTCGACCAATGCCATGGCGTGCAGGTTCTCATCATCTACATCTTTAATGTAGGCTGGAAGTTCTTCAAGTCCCACCATTTGGGATGCGCGCCAACGACGTTCGCCGCTGATGATAATATACTTATCACCCTGTTTCTTGACTGTGATAGGCTGAATAACACCTAATTGCTTGATAGAGTTGGCCAACTCCTGAAGAGCCTCGTCGTCAAACTGCGAACGTGGCTGTGTGGGGTTGGGTATAATGTCGTTTATGGCAATTTGTGCCATCTGGTTCATGGGCGTAGCCTTCACCGTAACCTTCTCGGTGCCGAAGATAGCATCCAAACCTCGTCCTAAACCTTTTTGTTTCATAGTCTATTATATTTTATCTTGTTTTGCTTTGCGGTTGCGTTTGAGGAACTCTTTTGCCAAGTTCAAGTAGTTTACAGCACCGGTGGCTGAAGCGTCGTACAGCATTACAGGCTTGCCGTGCGAGGGAGCCTCACCTAAGCGTATGTTACGCTGGATTACGGTGTCGAAAGCCAACGAACCAAAATGTTCACGTACCTCGGTAGCGACCTGATTATTCAAGCGGTTACGCATATACATCGTGAGGACAAAACCCTCGATGTCAAGTTCGGGATTCAACCCGCTCTTTACTATCTTGATTGTGTTTAGCAACTTGCTCAGACCCTCCAATGCTAAATATTCACACTGCACGGGGATGAGTACTGTGTCGGCAGCCGTTAGGATGTTCACCGTAGTGTAACCCAATGATGGCGAGCAGTCGATGAAGATGTAGTCATACTTATCGCGAATAGAGTCAATGATATTCTTCATCACAAAGTGTGCGTTCTCCATCGCAGGCAACTCCTTGTCGGCAGCTACAAGCTGGATGCTTGATGGTAGCAACCACAACTTCTTAATATCGGGACTTTGGAGGATGACCTCATCGGCGCGTTTTTCGCCTACCATACACTCATATATACCATCTAAATCGGTATCAAATCCCAATCCCGATGTGGCATTTGCCTGTGGGTCGGCATCCAACAATAACACCTTTTTGCCTAACAAGGCAAGCGATGCTGCTAAGTTTATGGCGGTTGTGGTTTTGCCTACGCCACCTTTTTGGTTTGCTAATGCTATTACTTTCGACATCTGCGAATAATTCTCTAAATTGTGGTCAATAGTGTAAATCCTCTTCACGTTACATGCTGTAATTTTTCGGAATGAGGATATAATCGGACAAAATTAGTGAAATAAAATTAAATAAAACAACGTAGTTGAGAAAAATGATTAACTTTGTCGATATTAAACGCAATAAAGGGTATTATAGTATGCAAACCGGGAATGGAAATACATTGCAAAATGGTGCAGAAGATAGAGTAGAGCAACAACCAATAGGCTTGCTTTTTAAAGGTGCAGCATGGTACGATGCTTTGGTTATTTTGATGTTGGCAGTGATGGCTCAAATCGCTGGAGGAGTGTTGGCTGTGCATGCTTGCGAATGGCTGGGCTGGGAGCAGGTGAGCGAGGTTATGCGTGAGAGTCTTGATGCCGAAGTTGTCGAGTGGGTAGAGTTTTTGCAGTCGCGTTATATTGCTGTAAGTCTGATATTTGCAATTGTTGTAGGCTTTGCATTTGTGAGTGGCTATGCTCGAATGCGAGGATGGCGCAACCCTCTGTCATTTCGTGTTCCGGGATGGGCTTCTCCATTTAGGCTGTTATGTGGTTATGTGTTGCTGTGGTGTGTGAATATAGCCATTGAGCCTGTGGCAGAATTACTGCCTGGGTCGCAAGACTCGTTAGGCGGAGGTGGCTGGTTGCTGGTGTCGGCTGTTCTGTTGGCTCCGCTGTTCGAGGAGGTGTTTTTTAGAGGATATATTGCGGGGGCATTGCGTGCGGCTTATGGAGGCGTTGTGGCATGGCTCTTTTCGTCGTTGCTCTTTGGACTTATGCATATTCAGCCATCGATTATTCTTACCGCAACGTGTGGTGGTTTGGTGTTGGGCTACTTCTATTTGCGCTATCGCTCGTTGGTGATGGTGATTATGCTTCATGCGATGAATAATATTACGGCATGCTTCCTAAAAACCATTGATTTAGATGGTGTGACAGTGCGAATGATGTTGGGTGGAGGTACGCTCTATTGGGTACTCTACGGTGTGAGTGTGGTTGTTGTTGTGATAGCACTGTGGCGCATGGCGGCGGGTATGAGCCGAGTGAAAAGTGACAATTATCAAGCAAAAAAGTAATAATATGGTAAAAAACTGCGTTAAATTCGCATAAAAAAGTTATCTTTGCCAATTATTATGAGCCGATTATTAAAAATATCGTTTTTGATTGCCTTGTTGGTGATGGCTTCGTGCCGAGAGTTACCCGACTATTTGTTGGGTAGCGATGTCGTTGCACGCGTTGGCCGTCAGTTGCTTACGACGGAGGATATAGCCGAAGTGTTGCCTATGGGAGTCCAGGGTGAGGATTCGGTTTCCTATGTAAAAAACTATATTGATAAATGGCTTGTGCGTCAGATAAAGATTCAGGAGGCAAATGAACTCTTCCCCGAGTCGGAGCACGATATTGAGAAACTTGTTGAGGAGTATCGAGGCTCGTTGCTCACCTCGCGTGTTGATCAATACTATGTCGAGCAGCAGATGAGTTCTGATGTGAGCGATGAGCAGGTTGCTGAGTATTACAACTCGCATAAGGCCGATTTTATTCTTGACCGCACCCTTGTCAAGGGTCGTGTGTTGCGTTACGATGCCACGTATCGTCAGAGCAAAAAACTCAAGAGTTCGATGCAGAAGGCTGCGACCTCGACCGTTGAGGAGAAGAGCCTTGTGGATATATGCGAAAAGAATGGATTTTTACTCATAGACAATCGTTCGGTGTGGGTTAACTTCTCGGACTTCCTCACCAACTTGCCTGTTACGGCTGCTAAAGATAACGAGCCACTGCTCGATAAGTTGGGTGTGCAGGAGATGAAGATTGGTAAGGACTGTTACTTGTTTGACTTTACTTCGGTGTGTCGCAAAGGTAATGTTGCTCCGCTGGAGATTGTGTCGGATAATATCCGTCGTATATTGCTAACACGTCGTCGTGCCGAGATTATACGCCAGCATGAGGAGCATATTTTGAAGAGTGCTACCGAGGATGGTCGTGCTCGTCGTTTTGATGTGGAGCAGAACAAAGATTAGGTTGTAAATAAAAACAATTAAGATATTATGTTGAAGAAGAATGTACTGACTACGCTTGTGTTGCTATTGGCCGTATCGCTTACGGCTGTGCATGCTGATAAGCGTCAGGTTATACTTGACAGAGTTGTTGCTGTTGTGGGAGGCTCGTCAATTCTCTATTCTGAGGTGTCTCAGACGGCAAGGCAGTTGGTGGAGCAGCGCCGTGCGCAGGGATATACGTCGGATCGTGACCCTATGAACGAGGGTTTGGAGGAGCTCATGAAGCAGAAGCTACTCTATAATCAGGCATTGATAGACTCGGTTGTGGTGGGTATGGATGGCCGTATCGAGGCTAGTGTCGAGGATCAGATGCAGAGGTTGATTGCCGAGGCTGGTTCGGTGACCGAACTTGAGATTAAGGAGCACATGCCTATGTTTAGCTATCGCGATATCTTGCGTCAGAAAATCACCGAGCAAGTTTATGCTCAGGAGATGCAGAATCATGTGACATCGAGTGTGGTTGTTACTCCAGGTGAGGTCGAGCGCTTCTTCAAGGAGTTGAAGGATGATGATAAACCACTTGTCCCCGAGCAGTATGTATATGCTCATATCGTACGTTCTCCATCGGCTCAGGATGAGGCTAAGCGACGCACTAAGGAGCGTTTGTTGGATATGCGTGAGCGTATTATCTCGGGTAAATCTACTATGGCTATTCTTGCCCGTACCTACTCGCAGGACCCAGGTTCTGCGATGAAGGGTGGTGAGTATCCTCCAGGACCATTGAGTGGCTTGACACCACCTTTCGCCGATGCGTTAGCCAAGCTCAAGGCAGGTCAGATATCTGAGGTTGTCGAGACCGAGTTTGGTTTCCATCTCATCGAGCTGATTGATGAGCCCAAGAACGGAATGTATCACTATCGTCACATATTGCTCAAGCCTGTATATACGCTTGAGGAGGAGTTGGAGCCTACGAAGTATCTCGATAGCCTTGCACTGATGATTAAGTCCGATTCTATTACCTTCGAGGCTGCGGCACTTGAGCATTCGCAGGATAATTTGACCAAGATGAATGGTGGATTGGTAACAAATCACGACTTGTTGATGCACTACAACGCTGGAAATGTGAAATATACAGCTACGAAGTTCCGCCGTGAGGATTTTGGTGAGCGCCAGCAGGATTATATCAACCTCATACAACTTAAGGTGGGTGAGGTGTCGTCGGCTTTCGTTACGACTGATGTGAGTGGTAACAGTATAAGCAAGATTGTGAAACTGTTGGAAATTATCCCTACACACCTGGCTTCGATGCAGGAGGATTATCTTACAATCGAGGAGATGGCTCTGGAAGAGAAGAAGAACAAGGTTTTCGACAAGTGGATGAAGGAGAAGATTGATGGGTTGTATATCTTTGTTGATCCCGAATTCCGTGAGGGCGACTTTAAATACTCTAATTGGGTTAAATAATTTATATATATAGTATAGGTCGTGCGACGTATTTTATCGGTTGTCATAGTAGTTTCGCTATTTGCGGGTGTCCTCCTGGCACAAGGGGTGGGACGTCGTGGCGTTGTGTGGCAGGATGCTGTTTCGAATAGTCAGGTCGAGCGACCCTCGAAGGCTGGCCAGCCCGAGCAACCTCGCAAGCGCAAGGTTGATTTTATGGCCGACCTGGTGAAGCCATACAACAAGGGCGGCGATAGCGTAGTCTATTTCATAGGTAATTTCGCAGCCCATCACAATGGAGCCGTGATATGGTGTGACAGTGCTGTGCGTTATAGCGATACCAAGTGGGGATTCTTCCATCGCATGGTGATAAATCAAGATTCAATTTTTATCTACGGTGACAGCGCTATCTATGATGGAGATGCGGCTCATGCCGAAATATATGCCCCTATTGTCAAGGTGGTTGATGGCGATGCTTTGCTCTACACCTATAACTTCAGCTTCAACACCCAAACCAAGGTGGGAGAGTTCTCGGGCGGCGGCGTGTTGGTGCACGACAATAATATTCTGGAGTCGATTCGTGGTTACTACGATGCCGATAAGCATAATATTATATGCGTGGAGAATGTCGAGTTGCATGGTGCTGACTACGATATGAAGAGTGACTCGGTAATCTATAATACTGACACGGAATTAGCTCGTTTCTTTACCTCGACCGAGATATGGAATGCCGATGGCGAGTATCTCTCGGCAGATGAGGGTTTCTACGATAAGGCTTTAGACCTCTATAAAATCACCCGCGAGGGTTATATCTTGAGTCAGGAGCAGGAGATGTGGGGCGATACTATGGAGTATTATCGTACGAGAGAGCACATCATCGCTCGTAGCAACATACAGATGGATGACTTCAAGAACAAGGTGATGGCATTTGGTGACTATGCCGAGTATTGGACTCAGGATGGAAAGGCCTTGCTTACGCGTCGTCCCTCGGCTATGGGTTACGATACTACGCAGAGCGATACGGTTTATGTCTCGGCAGATTCGGTGTGGATGTTTACCATTGACCCACAACGTGAGGCACGTCTTAAGGCTCAGGCGTTGGCTGATTCGTTAGCAGCAAGGAGGATTGCCGATTCGTTGGCAATGGCTCAGATGCAGAATTTGCAACAGAATGACGCATTGAGACAGAGCAATGTTGTGAGTCAAGACCTCTCGCAGGGGCTTAGCATGGAGGAGTTGATGGCTCGTCACATGAGGGGTCAGAATATGTATAAGGATGAGGCCCAGGTGCAGGCTGAAGCTCAAACGAAGGCTCTGGAGGAGTATCGTAGTCTGATTGATACGGCACAGGTGGAACCCGATACGTTGCAGCATGAGGTAGTTGAACTCGTTGATAGTGCGCTCTTGAAGTTGCAGGACTCTATATCGAAACTCCCTGCTAAGCAGCAGAAGGCCTACTATGCCGCTGAGGCTAAGCGTAAGGCTGCCGAAGCGAAGGAGGAGCATAAGAGACTCAAGGCTCAGGCAAAGAAGATTAAGCTTGACTCTATTGCCAAGTTGCGCCAGGCTAAAATCAATATCCAGTTGGAGAAGGAGCGTCAGGCTGAGCTCAAGCGCATAGCGCAGGATTCGGTACGTCGAGCCGAGCGTCGTGCTAAGCTTGTGGCAAAGGGTAAGGATGTGTCGCAGTTGGATATCGAGGATAGCCTTGCCAAGGTGCGCAATGAACGTATTCTAAGCCAGATGAAGGTTGATAGCTTGCCTGCAGATAGCTTGACTAACGGGCAGCAGTTGGCTGATTCTCTCGCTAAGGACTCATTGGCAATAGATTCGTTGTTTGCAGACTCAATCCATGTGGATAGTACCTACCGATTGCTGAAGGCCTACCGCCGAGTGAAGATGTGGCGTGAAGATGCGCAGATGGTGTGCGATTCGCTTGTGAGCAATTCGCGTGACTCGATTATACGCCTCTACATCGAGCCTGTGATGTGGAACCAAAATAACCAGCTGGCATCGACTCAGGTGGATGTATATACTAAAAATGGAGCTCTGGAGCGTGCTGAGTTTGCGGGTGAACCAATCATGGTTGCCGAGATTGATACCGCCTATTACAACCAGGTGGCGGGTAAGACCATGACGGCCTTCTTTAAGGATAACGAGATTTTCCGCAACGACGTGGATGGCAATGTGCAGACGATATATTTCCGCACCGAGAGCGAGGAATCGACCCTCGTCACCGAGATGACATATTTGGAGAGTGCTTCAGCATCGTTCTTCATTGAAGACCAGCAGTTGGTGGGCATAACCTACCGCAACGATGTACCATTTACGATGTATCCATTGGCTTTGATACCCGAGTCGCAGCCTACTAAGCTCGATAACTTCAAGTGGGTGCCTCAGTTGCGCCCTACAAAGGAGGATGTGTTCAATCGCATGGTGCGTCCTACGCAGCGCGAGGAGCGTTGGCAGCGTCGTCGTCCTACCTTCTCGATTGTCGAGCGCATGGATCGTCGCAAGGAGCTTTTGCTCATGCGTGGAGAGTGGAGCGACCGCGAGGATCAGCTGACACCGGAGCTTATAGAGTGGCGTGATAGAAATATGAAGAACTAAAAAATGGGTTGTCCTTTCGGACAGCCCATTTTTGTTATGATGTAACCAGAGCAAGGGGTCTCGCTGTTGGTACGTCGCTGAGTGTAGAGTATTCACCACGCCTGCTCGTTGTAGTTGTAGAATATGCAAGGGTCAGTAGGACTCTCAGTCACATGGTCACGAAATAGCGTATCTTCAGCTCTGTGAGTCTGCGACGAAAGAGAGCTTGCAGCCACCACAAGCATAAGCGGCATCAATAGTCGTCTCATCTGCTATCTATTATAAAAAACGTTACAGACATCACACCTCAAAGTCGATGCAATGCCTGTAACGCAAATAATATCTAAGCCTTAAGCCTACTCAAGCGCAAATGGCTCGCGGTAGTCGTAGTGCAAAAGTTTGTTAGCCTCGTCGTCGGCCATAAACTTCTCGACGATAGGGTTCCACTTGAGTGGTCGGTTGAGCTCGTAAGCTATGTTACCTATGTTACACATTGTGCACGAAGAGTGACCAATCTCCACAGGTACATTAGGGTCACGACGACTCTTGATGGCGTTGATGAACGACTGGTAGTGACCTGGATTGGTCTCGTACATAGCCTGCTGATCTACCTTGGTAGGCATCAAGTCGGGGTTCGAAGCTTTGAACTTACCACGACCCACGATAATCCATCCATTTTCGCCCTGTACCTTTACAGCCTGACCTTCACCAAAGTTCTTCTGTATAACTTCGATGCCGTTGTCATACTTGTATGTCAGGCAACGATGCCATGATGCTGCTGGAGGCAGAATCTCAGATGGGCCTGTGCGATCCTTGCCTATGCACCACTGTGCGATGTCGAACATGTGAGCACCCCAGTCGGTGGTGAAGCCACCACCCATGCCCTGATACCAACGCCAAGCACCCCAGCACTCGTCACCGCCGCTAGGAGTAATCAAAGGTACTAGCTCGTGGTTATAGTAGAACTTCTCCGACAATGGACCCAACCACAAGTTCCAATCCAAGCCAGCAGGTACCTCCTGCTTAGGCAATGTGTAAGGTTTTGGACCTTCGCCCACATAAGCGTGAATTAACGATACCTTACCCAAGCGACCCTCGCGTACAACGTTGGCGGCGTGGATAAACTCATTCATCGAGCGCTGCATGCTACCCACCTGAAGGATGCGGTTGTTGGCTCTTACGGCCTCAATCAAACGCTGACCCTCATATACGGTGAATGTCAGAGGTTTCTCGAGATAGATATCCTTCTTGGCCTTACATGCTGCTATGGCTATGCGTGCATGCTGGTGGTCGGGAGTAGCGATAACCACAGCGTCGATATCCTCACGAGCCAGGAGTTCCTCGAAGTTTACATACATATCGACCTTCTGCTTGATGCCCTTCTCGGCATAGTAAGCATTGACCTGCTGCTCGAAGCGGTTACGCTTGATGTCATACACATCACAGCCAGCTACAACGCGTACATCGGGGTTGCCAATAAACCCATTCTTTAGGTAGATGGCCTGCTGACCCAAGCCGATGAAACCGATGTTGATAAAGTCGTTCTTGGCTGTTGCCTTAGCCTTCTTTGGTGCGGCGGCCATTGCTGCCGATGGTAAGATCAAAGAGGTAGCTCCCAACGCTGAAAAGCGCAAGAAGTCAAGACGTGAAAGTTTTGAACTCATAGTGTTATAGTTTAAGGTTAAATTTGTCTTATACAAAGTTAAGAAAATATTTCTTATATTCCCAATCTTGGTAACGTAAATTAGGTTTCAAGGCTTCATGCCTTGAAACTTTGATACCGTATCTGCTACACCTGAGCTTTCTGCGATATTGCCGTAGCAACTACGGTTAAAAATATCGGCTAAAAATTTGCGCAAATGAAATTTGTTTTCTACTTTTGCACCACTCTTCGGAGTGAGATGCTGTTGTAGCTCAGGGGTAGAGCACTTCCTTGGTAAGGAAGAGGTCGTGAGTTCAATCCTCATCAACAGCTCAAAAGGCTGTCGCAACAGAATGTTGCGACAGCCTTTTTGCTTTATCGGCGCAATTGCCGAGTATGGTTCGCGGGGCTCATCGTTGGATGAATGTGGCCTTGGCACTAAATTTATAATTTCATGACAAAGCAAACTCAAACATCGGGAAGTATTGTGGCACTTGTGCCATTGGTTGTATTTCTGGGTATTTACTTGGCGGGAGCGCTGCTGACGGGCGACTTCTATAAGATCCCCATCACCGTAGCGGGCATGGCGGCATCGGTGGTGGCCATAGCCATGTCGCGCAAGGAGAACCTCACTGAGCGCATAGCATCCTACACCCAGGGAGCTACCGACCACAACATCATGCTCATGATATGGATATTCATTCTGGCAGGAGCCTTTGCTGCTTCGACCAAGCAGATGGGAGCTGTGGATGCCACTGTGGAGCTCACGCTGAGGCTTGTGCCGCCTCGTTTTTTACCCGCAGGGATATTCCTTGCTGCGTGTTTCACCTCGTTGTCGATAGGTACGTCGGTGGGTACTATCGTAGCCCTTGTACCCATAGCCTCGGCTATGTCCGAGCAGATAGGTTGCTCGGTGGCTTGGATGGTGGCTATAGTGGTCGGAGGAGCCATGTTTGGCGATAACCTTTCGTTCATTTCCGACACCACCATCGCCGCAACACGTACCCAGGGGTGTACCATGAGGGATAAGTTTCGCACAAACGTACTCATAGCCCTGCCTGCGGCTGTGGTAACACTTCTTATATATATATTCACCAACCAACTTTCGTTCTCAACCTTGGAGCATAGCATCTCGTCGCCCTGGTACACCATGTTACCCTATCTGTTGGTGCTGGTCACAGCTATCATGGGTACAAATGTACTCACGGTGCTGGTGCTGGGTATCATCTCATCGGGGGTTATAGGTCTGCTTGCGGGTAGTATATCGCTGGTGGATTGGATATCGAGTATGGGCGCAGGAATAGCCGGAATGGGCGAGTTGATAATCATCACCATGATGGCTGGTGGTATGCTCGAGAGAATACGCCAGATGGGGGGTATTGACTTCATTATTGGTGCAATCTCGCGCCATGTGAAGTCGCGCCGTGGTGCCGAGGCTTCCATAGCTTCGCTTGTGATGATTGCCGATGTCTGCACAGCTAATAACACTGTTGCTATAATCTCGGTCGGAGGCATTGTGCGTGATATAGCCCAACGCTTTGGTATCTCGCCACGCCGTACGGCCAGCCTCTTGGACACCTTTTCGTGCTTTGCACAGGGTTTTCTGCCTTATGGTGCTCAGCTGCTCATGGCGGCAGGCCTGGCTGCGGTGTCACCTGTTGAGATTATCCCACATCTGTATTACCCATTTATTCTTGGCGCTTGCGCAGTTGTGGTTATTGTCATCCAGCGTCCTCGTGCGTGATGGATAAATTGCTGTTTAGACTTGTGATTTCTTGAATTTATTTGTAAATTTGCTCAACAAAAAAAATATTAACCGTAAAAACAATAAACTACTATGAAAATTACAAAGATTTTGATGGCTGTTGTAGCTGTTGCTGTGATGGCATCGTGTACAAGCAAGCCTCAGCAGGATTGCTGTGGTAAGTGTAAGGAGTTTCCTATCGGTTTGCAGCTCTACTCAGTTCGTGGAGATATGGAGCAGGACTTCAAGGGCACGCTTCAGAAGGTTAAGGATATGGGTTACGACGGCGTTGAGTTCGCAGGCTTGTTCGGTAATTCGCCCGAGCAGGTGAAGGCTTGGTGTCAGGAGATTGGGCTGAATCCTATTTCGGCTCACGTGCCTTTGGCTGAGATGTTGGCCGATATCGACAAGGTTATCGCCGACTACAAGGCTATCGGTTGCGAGTATATCGTAGTGCCTTATGTAACTGAGGAGCGTCGTCCAGGTGGTGAGTTGTTCTTGCAGATGATTGAGGAGATTCGCTCTATTGGCCAGAAGTGCAAGGATGCAGGTCTCACATTGCTCTACCACAACCACGACTTCGAGTTCAAGACTCTGGAGAGTGGCGAGTATGGTTTGGATTACCTCTATGCTAACGTGCCTGCAGATTTGTTGCAGACCGAGTTGGACGAGTGCTGGGTTAAGTACTCTGGCGTTGATCCAGTTGAGTATTTGAAGAAGTATACAGGTCGTGCTCCAGTAGTTCACTTGAAGGACTACTACAAGGAGGGCGAGATGGAGGGTGATCCGTACGCACTCATCGGCCTTAACGAGGGTGAGGAGAAGAAGAGCGCAGCTTTTGAGTTCCGCCCATTGGGTTGCGGTGTTCAGGATATCCCTGCCATCATCAAGGCAGCTGTGAAGGCCGAGAGCAAGTGGCTCATCGTTGAGCAGGACCAGCCAAGTTTGGATAAGAGTCCTATGGAGTGTGTTGCTATGAGCATGGAGTATATCAAGAAGCTTAAGGCTGAGGGTTGCTGCACAGGCTGCGAGGACGAGTGCGATGGTGAGAGTTGTGGTGACTGTGGCGCTGGTTGCGCACACGAGAAGTCATGTGGCGATTCAGCATGTGGCGATTCAGCATGCAAGGAGCAGTCATGCGGCGAGAAGGCATCATGCGGCGAGAAGGCTTGTGGCGGTTGCAAGAAATAGTCAGTAGTCTTTTAGAATAATATATCCCGACTTCTAAAAGGAGGTCGGGATATTTTTTTCTGTTGTATCGTTAGAGTAGCGTTTCTGCGGTACGATCGTTGCGACTCTTGCTACCGTAGTCACGGCCTATGGCTAAAGCCATTATACAAGTGTTACCTATCCCCCTAAATCCCCCTTTCTGTAAAGGGGGGCTTGGGTCGCTAAAGCTCCGATTCGGTGGGAGTGTTACTTTATGTTGCGACTATTTGGTCGAGGGAGATTGCCACGTCGCTTTCAGCTCCTCGCAATGACGGTGAGGTGTATGTCATTGCGAGGGAGGGTACAACCCGACCGTGGGAATCTCTTGATATGAAATTTCTGCTGTAACACGTTGGTTGTTCTACTCCTCAACTATCGTAACCGATAGAATCAAGTCGCCTGGGCGGATGTCGTCAATCACGTCCAAACCCTCAACAACCTTGCCGAAGCATGTGTGTACGCCGTCAAGGTGCTGTGTGTTCTGGCGGTTGTGGCAGATGAAGAATTGCGAACCACCAGTGTCCTTGCCTCGGTGTGCCATCGACATCACACCTCGCTCGTGGTATTGACGCTCGGCTGAAGTCTCGCACTTGATTG
This sequence comes from Alistipes sp., assembly GCA_017631285.1. Lineage (GTDB taxonomy): Bacteria > Bacteroidota > Bacteroidia > Bacteroidales > Rikenellaceae > Alistipes. The sequence continues at coordinate 10,130 of JAGBTO010000060.1, read as the reverse complement.
TGTAGCCAGGGCCTCCTGCACCATTGCCAATAGGACAACCACCTTGAATCACGAAGTTGGGTATTACGCGGTGAAATGTCAGGCCGTCATAGAAGCGGCTCTGTGCAAGCTTGATAAAGTTTTGGGCAGCGATAGGTGTCTCGTTAGTGTAGAGTTCGGCCTTCATGTCGCCTTTTTCGGTTGAAATAATTGCGTATGTCATAATGATAATATTAAAAATTCATTCCAGACAAAGATATAAAGAAAACAAATAAAAATAGTATGGAAGAATATTTTAATACAAAAAAAATGCGAATAATAGTTTGCAACTAAAGAAAAAATAGTATCTTTGCAGTAATTAATCAATTAACAAACATGAAGAAGATACTTATCGTAGGTGCAGGTGGTCAGATTGGTTCTGAGTTGGTGACTTATCTGCGTGGTATTTATGGTGGTTCAAATGTTATCGCAGCCGACCTTCGTCCAAATGAAAAGTTGGCGGCAGATGGTCCCTTTGTTGAACTTGATGTTTTGAATCAGAATAAGTTCGCTTACACAGTTCATAAGAATGGTGTTGATACTATCTTCAACCTCGTGGCGCTGTTGTCTGCTACGGGAGAGAAGAATCCACAGCTTGCGTGGAATATCAACATGGGCGCGTTGAATAACTCGTTGGAGATTGCTCGCGAGTATAATTGCGCAGTCTTTACTCCTTCGTCTATCGGAGCTTTTGGTGGCGACTTCCCTCGTGATAATACCCCACAGGATGTGGCGATGCAGCCTGACACTATGTATGGTGTATGTAAGGTTTCGGGTGAGTTGCTTTCGAACTACTACTACTCTCGTTATGGCGTAGATACACGTTCGGTGCGCTTCCCAGGTATCATCTCTAATGTTACATTGCCAGGTGGTGGTACTACCGACTATGCAGTCGAGATTTACTACGCTGCCGTTAAGGGCGAGAAGTTTGTATGCCCTGTGCGCGACGTATATATGGATATGATGTATATGCCAGATGCATTGCGTGCTATGGTTGAGCTTATGGAGGCAGATCCAGCTAAACTTCGCCACCGCAATAGCTTCAACATCGCATCAATGAGCTTTACTCCTGATATCATCTACAACGAGATACGTAAGCGTATCCCTGAGTTTGAGATGACTTATCGAGTTGATCCCGTTAAGCAGGGTATCGCCGAGAGCTGGCCAAATAGCCTCGATGACACTTGCGCACGCGAGGAGTGGGGTTGGAAGCCTCAGTGGGATTTGTCTTCAATGACAGACGATATGCTGGAGGCAATCAGAAAAAAGAATCTTTAGCGATAGAGATAATTGTAATAGTTGAGAGGACGGGGCCACGAGTTGGCCCTGTTTTTTTTGAGTTGTGCCAATTCTTTAAACGATAATTTTATCCAAAAGTTTCATTTCTTCGACCAAAAGTCATATCTTTGTTATGATTGTGTTTGGTGTGATGTCTTGATATGTTGATTGTGGCTAAATATCAATAATATGCGGAGTTGGTATAGGGTGAGTGTGGCGGAGTGTAGGGATTGTTCTCCAATTATTTCGTAGTCGGAATTTCGGTGAGGGCTTAGCCCTCGCAGTGGAAAGAATATGTAACACAAACTATAAAAATGTAAATATGCTTAAGAAACTTTTTGGGTTTGACCCCGCAAAAACAACCATTCGCACCGAGGTGCTCGCGGGTATCACCACATTCCTTACGATGTCTTACATCCTGGCTGTCAATCCAGCAATGTTTGCGCAACTCGACGGAATGAGTGCAGGTGCTGTTTTCACCGCTACGGCTCTGGCAGCAACTGTCGGTTCGTTGGTAATGGCTCTTTTGGCGAAGATGCCTTTTGGTTTGGCTCCGGGTATGGGTCTAAATGCTTTCTTTGTTTATACGGTGTGTATGGGTATGGGCTATCCGTGGCAGTTTGCACTAACGGCGGTGCTAATTGAGGGCCTGATATTCATTTTACTTACGGTCACAAACCTTCGCGAGGCTATTGTTAACGCTATTCCTATGTCGCTGAAGAATGCTATTGGTGCAGGTATAGGTCTTTTTATCGCCTTTATTGGATTGCAGAATGCGGGCATCATCGCCAATAACGATGCTACACTGGTGTCGCTGGGTGATATCACTTCGGGTGCACCGTTGCTGGCTATCATTGGACTTGCAATTACGGGAGTGCTCGTGGTGAAGAATGTGCGTGGCGCGCTGCTTATTGGTATCCTTGTGACAACTGTTATAGGTATTCCTATGGGCATCACAAACTTTGCCGGCGTGATATCTACACCTCACTCTGTGTCGGATTTGTTCTGTAAGTTTGAGTGGAGCCAAGTGTGGTCGCTTGATATGTTGGTTGTGGTCTTTACCTTCATCTTCATCGATATGTTCGACACTATCGGCACGCTGGTGGGTGTCTGCACCAAGGCAAATATGCTTACTCCCGATGGTAAGATACCACGTATAAAGCAGGCTTTTATGGCTGATGCCATTGCCACTACCGTAGGTGCTTGTCTTGGAACCTCTACCACTACAACCTATGTTGAGAGTGCTTCGGGCGTTGCGCAGGGTGGTCGTACAGGTTTGACTGCCTTTGTCGTTGCCTGCTGCTTTGTGGTGGCTTTATTCTTCTCGCCATTGTTCCTCTCGATACCGTCGGCAGCCACAGCCGCGGTGCTTATTATCGTGGGACTGTTTATGCTTGAGCCAATCAAGAATATCCCGCTTAACGACTATGCCGAGGCTATTCCAGCCTTTGTATGTCTTGTGATGATGCCTTTGGCGTATTCAATCTCTGACGGTATTCTGCTGGGTATGATCTTTTATGTGGTGTTTAATTTTATGTGCGGAAATTTCAAGCGAATTACCCCGACAATGTGTGTGTTGGCAGTGCTATTTATTTTGAAATATATTTTTATCTAACAGAGTGTTAAGTTATCTGAATGTTAAATTTATCTCAATTTTGAGATATTTGTCATTGAGGTTTTGTGCTTTTACAAAAAAAGAGTATATTTGTACGAATATTAACCTATAACATTATAAAAAACAATTTATGAAATCAAGAATTTTGACAGTTGTGGCGTTGCTTTTTGCAGTAGCGTCATTTGCTCAGCCACGTGCAGAGTATCCACGTCCTCAGTTTGAGCGTGCGGATTGGAAGAACTTGAATGGCGAGTGGACATTCACATTGGACCTCTCAAAGTCAGGTACTCATCGTAACTACTACGCGAGCCAGGGCTTCGATGGCAAGATTATCGTTCCATTCGCAGCTGAGTCAAAGCTTTCAGGCGTTGGTTACATCGACTTCATCAACAGCGTATGGTATCAGCGTAACATTCAGATTCCTGCTGAGTGGGCTGGTAAGGCTATCAAGTTGAACTTCGGTGCTGTTTATTACACTTCTGAGGTTTATATCGATGGTCAGTTTGTAGGTCGTCACTATGGCGGTTCTGACTCTTTCTCATTCGACATCACAAAGTGGGTTGCTGATGGTAAGGAGCACAGTTTGGTTGTTCACGCTGAGAGCGACCTTCGCAATGGTAACCAGCCAGGTGGTAAGCAGTGTATGAACTACTACTCACAGGGTTGCTCTTACACTCGTACAACTGGTATCTGGCAGACTGTATGGATGGAGGCTGTTGCTAAGGCAGGTTTGGAGCGTGTTCAGGTGTTCACTGACATCGACAACAGCCAGTTGATCGTAACTCCTACATTCTACACAACTCCTAATGGCAACCGTTTCGCAATCACAGTTAAGGATGGTGGCAAGGTTGTAGCTAAGGGTAATTTCGTTGCATCTCAGGGTCTTCCAGTTGTAGTGCCTATCAAGAAGGCAAAGCTTTGGAGCCCAGAGAATCCATTCCTCTACGACGTAGTTTATGAGGTATTGGATGCAGCAGGTAATGTAGTTGATAAGGTTGATGCTTACGTAGGTATGCGTAAGATTCACGTTGCTGGTAACAAGATTTACCTCAACAACAAGCCTTACTACCAGCGTTTGGTTCTTGACCAGGGCTTCTATCCTGACGGCGTATGGACAGCTCCATCTGACGAGGCTTTGAAGGCTGATATCGAGATGTCTAAGGCTGTAGGTTTCAATGGCGCACGTTTGCACCAGAAGGTATTCGAGGAGCGTTTCTACTACTGGGCTGACAAGCTTGGTTACCTTGTATGGGGTGAGATGCCATCATGGTGCTTGAACGTAAACTCAACTAGCGGTGGTCGCAACTTCATCTCAGAGTGGCAGAACATTATCGTTCGTGACCGTAACCACCCAGCATTGGTAGCGTGGACTCCACTTAACGAGGCTTGGGGTCGCCCAGGTTACGAGGCAGGTCGCTTCTATACAGACCTTTACAACATCACACGTCAGCTTGACCCATCACGTCCATGTAACACAGTATCAGGTGGTTTGTACGTAGTATCTGACTTCTGTACATCACACTGCTACGAGCAGGATGGTCAGCGTTTGCATGATATCCTTTATAAGGACGGTCGCTGGTATCAGCCACAGGGTCCTTCAAAGGAGGATTGCGGTCGCTCAATCAATCCAGAGTTCTACGATGGTTCAGTTCCTTACTTGTTGGATGAGTTCGGCGGTATCAAGTGCGCTGAGACAACTCCAGGTGGTGACTCATGGGGTTACGGTGGCGCAGCTCCTACACGCGAGGATTTCTACAAGCGTTTGGAGGGTCAGGTTAAGGGTATCATCGACCACGCTGATAAGATTTGTGGTTTCTGCTACACTCAGCTTACTGACGTAGAGCAGGAGCAGAACGGTGTTTACTACTACGACCGTAAGGAGAAGTTCGATGCTAAGCGTTTGTTTGAGATTTTCCAGATGAAGGCTGAGGGCTACGAGCAATAGAATTAATTAACAACTTTAGGTCTGTGTCGGCTTCATGCCGCACAGACCTTTATTATATTTAAGGAATATACGATTATGAAGAGATTGGTGTTGGCTTTGGTGGCTCTTATGGTGAGCTTCTCAGCATTGGCGCAGATACCTCGTGCCGAGTATCCTCGTCCACAGTTTGAGCGTGAGGCGTGGCAGAATTTGAATGGAGAGTGGACCTATACGCTTGACCCCGTAAAGACTGGTTGGGAGCGTGGCCTACGTAATAGCAAGGGCTTTGCAGATAAGATTATTGTTCCATTTGCTCCAGAGTCAAAACTTTCTGGCGTTGAACATAAGGAGTTTATCCCTTGTATTTGGTATCAGCGCAATATCACCATCCCTGAGGATTGGGCTGGTAAGGATGTGTTGCTTCAATTTGGTGCCGTATATTATGAGTCGGAGATTTATGTGGACGGTAAATTCGTCGATCGCCACTTTGGCGGATCAGATTCATTCACCGTCGATATTACCAAGTTCGTAAAAGCAGGAAGTACTCACTCACTTGTTGTTAATGCTAAGAGTGACCTTCGTTCACGTATGCAGTCGGCTGGTAAGCAGTCGTTGCGTCACGGTCCATTCGAGTGTATGTACACTCGTACCACAGGTATTTGGCAGACCGTATGGATGGAGGCTGTTGCACCAGCAGCAATCTCACGCGTTAAGTATATTACCGACATCGACCGTAGCACAGTTAGCATGGAGTTTACTATGCGTCGCACAGCTGCGGCTAATACACTTACTATCAATGTAAAAGATGGCTCAAAGGTGGTTGCTTCGCAGAGCGGTAAGGTAGCTTCTGGTTCTATCTTCACATTGCCTATCAAGAAGGCTAAGTTGTGGAGCCCAGAGTCGCCATTCCTCTACGATGTGGAGTTTATCTTGAAGGATGCCGAGGGCAACGTGGTTGATAAGGTTGCTTCTTACTTTGGTATGCGCAAGATTCACACCGAGGGCAATAAAGTATATCTCAACAATGAGCCTTATTTCCAGCGTTTGGTTCTGGATCAGGGCTTCTATCCAGATGGTATCTGGACAGCTCCATCTGACGCTGCTTTGAAGCAGGATATCGAGCTCTCATTGCAGGCTGGTTTCAACGGTGCTCGTCTGCACCAGAAGGTATTTGAGGAGCGTTTCTACTATTGGGCTGACAAGCTCGGTTACCTGACTTGGGGTGAGGCTCCAAGCTGGGGTCTGGATGCAAATGCAGTAGAGGCTGCACGCAACTTCATCACCGAGTGGCGTAACCTTGTGGTGCGTGATATCAACCACCCATCAATCGTTACTTGGACTCCATTCAACGAGGAGTTCTGGCCAGATCAGACTCAGTTCCCACGCTTCGTGAACGATGTTTACACTCTCACAAAGCAGCTTGACCCATCACGCCCAGTGAACACAGTATCAGGTGGTATTCAGATTCTTACAGACATCTGGACAGAGCACCACTATGAGCAGGATCCAGCTCGTTTGAAGGAGATTATCTACGACGGCGGTAAGATGTTCGTTCGTGGTCCTTCTATCCAGGAGCGTCACCGCGGTAACGTAGGTTTCAACCGTCCTGTATTGAGCGATCCATTCACATTCCCACGCTACGACGGCTCAATCCCATACATCTTGGATGAGTTCGGCGGTATCAAGTGTATGGAGGCTAACCCATCGAAGGATGGTGCTTGGGGTTATGGTAGCGCACCACAGACCAAGGAGGAGTTCTATGAGCGTTTGGAGGGTCAGGTTCGTAGCTTGATGTCATTGAACAAGAATATGTGGGGCTGGTGCTACACTCAGCTCACTGACGTTGAGCAGGAGCAGAACGGTATCTACTACTACGACCGTAAGGTTAAGTACGATATGGAGCGTATCCGCAAGATTTTCCAGATGGAGATTCCAACAGAGGAGTAGAAGTGTAAAGAAACAATAAAATAAGAAAAAAAGATGAAAAAGATTTTAGTTGCGTTGGCAGCTGTTGCCGTGTTGGCAAGCTGCGGCGAGAAGAAGCACTGCGACGGCTGCTGCGGTGTTGAGTTGATCAAGGCTGAGAACTTCCAGCAGGAGGTTGATGGCAAGCAGGTTGATCTTTATACATTGTGCAATGGCGACCTTACAATGCAGGTGACTAATTTTGGTGGTCGCGTGGTGTCGTTGTGGGCTCCTGACCGCGAGGGTAAGAAGGCCGATATCGTATTGGGTTACGAGACTTTGGACCGTTATATTAACAACACAGGCGAGCGTTTCTTGGGTGCTCCTGTAGGTCGTGTTGCAAACCGCATTGGTTACGGTAAGTTCACATTGGAGGGTAAGGAGTACAACACTCCACTCAATAACAATGGTCACACTCTGCATGGTGGCTTGAAGGGTATCGATATGCTCGTATGGGATGTTATGGAGGTTAAGCCAGAGTCTATTACTTTGCACCTCGTAGTGCCCGATGGTTTGGATGGTTTCCCTGGCAATTTGGACATCACAATGAAGTATGCTTTGACAGCTGACAATGAGTTCGTTGTGACATATTCAGCTAACACCGATGCTCCTACAGTATGTAACCTCTCTCACCACTCATTCTTCAACCTCAAGGGCGAGGCTGGCGGTACTATCCTCGACCACGTTCTTTGGATGAAGGCCGACCGCATCACTCCAACCGATGCTGCATTGATTCCAACAGGAGAGATCCTTTCAGTTGAGGGCACTCCATTCGATTTCCGTCAGCCAACAGCTATCGGCGACCGTATCGAGGCACAGAACGAGCAGCTCATCAACGGTAAGGGTTACGATATGAACTGGGTATTGGAGCGTGAGGATAATGGTCAGGTTGAGACTGTTGCTACATTGTATGACCCAACTTCAGGTCGTTGCATGGACGTTGCAACTGATCAGGTTGCTCTTCAGTTCTACAGCGGTAACTTCTTCGATGGCACTTACAACGGTAAGTATGGCAAGCCATTGGCATTCCGTGAGTCAGTAGCTTTGGAGACTCAGAAGTATCCAGATGCTCCTAACCACGACAACTTCCCATCAGTGGTTTTGAACCCAGGTGAGGAGTACACTCAGACTTGTATCTATAAGTTCTATACTAAGTAGAAAATATGACCAAAAGATTGTTAGCGATTGCCGTTGCAGCACTTTTGTGCTGCACGGCGTTTGCGCAGAACCGCTGGACAATCCAGCCCGACGGCAAGACCATCCGTATGGAGGTTGCCGAGGCAAAATATCCCCACTCTGACCACGTTGAGATGAGTGGTAAGATGATGGCTACGGTGCTCTACTGGGGCATTGACAAGGAGCAGAAGTTTATTCTGGATCGCTCGCTCGTGTTCCCTATGTTGCGCCGCATACCAAACGACACCCACGGTAGCCTGATGCTTCGTCAGGCGTTGGATGTTGTTGCGCAGTTGCGTATCAATAACAACAACCGCCTGAAGTTCACCACACGTTTCGTTGAGATTAACGGCGGAATGCGTGTTGTGGAGGATCACCGAGGCGGTGCCTATGGTCTGGAGGTTGATCGTGTGATTTTCCCCACTATGGAGCAGGCTATGATGTGTGAGCACTATGTGCTTCGCAACACAGGCACGGTGGATTACATCCTTCAGATCCCCAATCTTGAGCAGGAGATTTTGACCGACCCCAAGCGAGGCGTGAAGGGCTCATATCGCATCCTTTCGACTGTGAAGGGCGGTGGTGTCTATTTCTTGAAGCAGGGCGAGAGCGTTGAGTTCGATTTGATTATCGAGGGTCTTGAGATGGGGCAGAAGAGCCAGGCAGATTTGGACGTGAAGCAGCTTTTGGCCGAGCGTCAGGCGTTCCTCGATATTATGGATAACAACCTTGTGCTGGATACTCCCGACGATGTTATCGACACCGAGTTCCGCTTTGCGAAGATCCGTGCTTCGGAATCAATCTGCAAGACCAAGGGTGGATATATGCACGCGCCAGGTGGTGAGAGCTACTACGCTGCAATCTGGGCAAACGACCAGGCGGAGTATGTAAACCCATTCTTCCCATTTACGGGTTATGAGGTGGGTAATGCATCTGCATTGAACTCATATCGTCACTTCGCCCGTTTTATGAACGATGAGTGGAAGCCAATCCCAAGCTCAATCATCGCTGAGGGCGAGAGCATCTGGAATGGTGCGGGTGACCGTGGTGATGGTGCTATGATTGCCTATGGTGCAGCCCGTTATGCTTTGACTCGTGCCGATAAGGCTGAGGCTGAGGAGTTGTGGGCGCTTATTGAGTGGTGCTTGGAGTATTGTCGTCGTCAGGTGAATGACAAGGGTGTTGTGAAGTCAGACCGCGATGAGTTGGAAGGTCGTTTCCCTGCGGGTGATGCCAACCTTTGTACCTCTACACTCTACTACGATGCGTTGATCTCTGCGGCACATCTGGGTCGTGAGTTGGGCAAGAGTCCAAAGCTCATTGCCGATTATCAGAAACGTGCAAAGGCTATGCGAGCAGCGATCGAGTCACACTTCGGTGCTACGGTTCAGGGCTATGAGACATACCGCTATTATGAGGGTAATGATATTCTCCGTTCGTGGATATGTATGCCATTGTGCGTGGGTATCTATGACCGTGCCGATGCTACAATTAATGCGATGTTCAAGTCGGATCTCTACACCAAGGATGGACTTTTGACTGCGCAGGGTAGCACAACGTTCTGGGATCGTTCTACACTCTATGCTTTCCGTGGTGCTTATGCAGCAGGTTATGCAGACTTTATCACCGAGCAGCTTTCATACTACTCTAACCGTCGTCTGTTGGGCGACCACGTTCCATATCCTATTGAGGCGTGGCCAGAGGGTAGCCAGCGTCACCTCTCGGCAGAGAGTGGCCTCTATTGCCGCATTATCACCGAGGGTATGTTTGGTATCCGTCCTACGGGTATGCGTAGCTTTGAGTTCAAGCCCGAGATTCCATCGTCGTGGGAGTTTGCATCGCTTAAGAGTGTACGTGCATTCGGTAGCGACTTCGATATTGATGTAAAGCGTCTTGCGGGCGATAAATTGCGTGTCGAGGTAGTGGAGAAGGGTGGTAAGAAGCAACTCTTTACAGTAAAACAGGGTAAGACTATAAATGTAAAACTTTAATAATAAACAATAACAATTAAAACTTAAAACTATGGACATTCAGTTAATTAGAGAGAAATTTGCCGAGAAGTTCGGCACAACAGGTGAGCTTTATACTTCTCCAGGTCGTATCAACCTTATCGGTGAGCACACTGACTACAACGGTGGTTTCGTATTCCCAGGT
>JAGBTO010000006.1 GCA_017631285.1 Alistipes sp. | reverse complement strand
AGTGCTGCTGCCGAGGCGGGCTTGCGCAAGGGTGATATCATCACTGCTATCGATGGCGTGAAGACCGATGACGCTTCAGTTCTTGTCGAGAAGATTGCGCAGCGTCGCCCAGGCGATAAGGTTACAATCTCTTATAAGCGTAATGACAACGACAAAAAGGTCGATGTCGAGTTGAAAAATCGTGTTGGCAAGAGCGAGCCAATTACACGCGAGACAACAGATGTGGCTGCGGCATTGGGCGGTAAGTTCTCTGACGTTAGCAAGCAGATGTGCCAGAAGCTGGAGATACGTGGCGGTGTGCAGGTTACAAGCATCAAGCGCGATGGACTTTTGGGTCGCTCAGGCGTGAAGGAGGGCTTTGTTATCACCTTCATCAACGACCGTCCTGTGTTGTCGGTTGCCGACCTGCAGCGCATGAATGAGAAGATTTCAACCATCGACGGTGTCTATCCTAATGGACAGGCTGTTAGATATGTTATTGTAGAGTAGAAGTTTGTTGAAAGAGAAATTATCCCCGACCTTGTAAAAGAGTCGGGGATAATTGTATTATTTCATAAGTGAATTGAAATGCTTCCCTCCCAAGGCGTAGCGCAGAATGATTGAGCCATAATAGATGCTGTGCGATTCTGCTTTTGCTTGTGAACGAATGGCTTTGCGTTTGAGTCCAAGCTCTTTGTGGCGGGCGAAAAACTCCTTGTAAGCCTGCCATACGGCTTTGGCTAATTGGGCTTGTCCCTTGATTAGATAGACCGCAGCCGCGAGCATATCAGCCACAGGACGAGCCACGGCAACCAAGCATCGCTGCCACGTTGGGGCGCACTTGAAGAGCATCATCAGGTTGTTGCGGTAGTTCAGGAATAGTTTTCGTGGCGAGTCATTGGCGAGTGTACCTCCACCCAAGTGAAAGACCACGCTGCGAGGCTCCACCTGAATCTTATATCCCATGAGCTGCATTCTCCAGCAGAGGTCAATCTCCTCCATATGGGCAAAGTAATCGCCATCGAAACCGCCCAGACTCTTAAATAAATCGGCACGGCAACAAAATGCCGCCCCACTTGCCCAGAAAACATCGCGTTTGTCGTTGTATTGTCCCTGGTCGCACTCCACCGTTGATAGTATTCTGCCACGGCAGAATGGATAGCCCAACACGTCGATATATCCACCCGCTGCACCTGCGTACTCGAACTTTGTGGGCTCGTTGTAGCTCAATATTTTTGGGGCGATAGCTCCTACCTCGGGGTTGTCAGATAGTGTTGCAACAAGAGGCTCAAGCCAACCGTCGGTGACCTCCACATCGGAGTTCAGAAGTGTAAAATAGTCGCTATGCACTCTCTCCAGAGCGCGGTTGTAACCATCGGCAAAGCCATAGTTTTTATCCAGGCGGATAATCTTTATGGTAGGGTAGTGTGCGGTGAGAAACTCTACCGAATTGTCTGTAGAGCCGTTGTCAGCAACAAATATATCTGCCCACTGGGGAGTGTGACGTACCACACTCGGCAGAAATTTCTCCAAGTGCTGATGGCCATTCCAATTCAATATGACTACTGCTGCCCGCGCCATTTTTATTGATGGTTATTACTCCTCTTCCTCTTCTTTGGCGTAGCGGTTTCTCTTCTGCTCCTTTTCGGGTTTGGGGGCACCTGCAACAACAATCACAAACTCGCCCTTAGGCTCATGTGTGCGGAAGTGCTCCAATACCTCGGCGATAGTACCACGAACGGTCTGTTCGAACTTTTTGGTCAGTTCGCGCGAAACCGATACGGCTCTCTCTGCGCCGAATATCTCGGCAAGTTGCTCCAGGCATTTTACCACGCGGAAAGGCGACTCGTAAAAAATTATTGAACGAGTCTCTTGCGATAACTCCTGCAGACGCTTTGTGCGGCCCTTCTTTTGTGGGAGGAATCCCTCGAAACAGAAACGGTCACATGGGAATCCACTCTGAACAAGTGCAGGGATGAGCGCTGTAGCTCCCGGTAAGGTCTCAACTTCGATGCCAGCCTCGACGCATGTGCGCACAAGCAAAAAACCGGGGTCTGAGATGCCGGGTGTGCCAGCGTCAGAGACCAACGCCACCGTGCGACCCTCTCCGATAGCTTCGGCTACCGATGCGGCTGTGGCATGTTCGTTGAACTTGTGGTGGGAGTATAGCTTTTTCTCAATGCCCAGATGCTTGAGCAGAAAGGCTGTTGTGCGTGTATCCTCAGCCAATATATAATCCGCGGCCTCAAGGGTCTTGATGGCACGCAATGTGATATCATCCAAGTTACCTATTGGGGTAGGTACGATATATAGTTTTGACATATTGGTTTATGAGAATTTACGTTCCAAAAGTTGCATGATGAATTTCGAGCCTTCGACGTCGGGATTCCACTCATAATTTTCGATGATATGTATCATGCAATCTTCGAGCGAAGGTAGCTTGTCCAGGGCAGTGATTGCCTCGTCGTATGCCTCATCGTCACCATCGAACAAATCGCGTATCATCAAGAATTTGTCGTTAATACCTATGGCTTGACGCAGTGAGTTGATTCTTGAATTTGTAATCTCTTCAGCCAATGCCGCGGGTGCAACGATAGTGTCTGCCAATGTGGTCTGTTGTGGCGCGATTGCATCGGCAAGAGTTGTAACCTCTTCATTTACAATGGATATAGTTTTTTTAGAGGCGTTCTCCTCTTTTGGAGTGTTGGCACTTGTCGTAATCTCAAATATATCATCATTGTCCATGTCGAATATCTTCGATATGTCAACAGCTTTTTCCTGCTTTGGCTGTGCTTCGCCATATATGGCCATCATGCGTTGGTGCTTTGAGCGAGGCTTACGCTGAATCTCCTCAGTGTCAAACAAACTCTCCATTGTGGGTTTTTGAGTGCTCTTAGATGGCTTTTCAGGCTCGGGCACAGATTCAAATTCAGGCTCTGGCTCTGGTTCAGTCTCTGGCTCTGGTTCTGGTTCTGGTTCAGGCTCCTGGTTGGCAATAAACACCACTTCTTCCGCTGCCTTTTCCGCAGCAGAATCCTCATTTTTTACCTCCTTGTCGTCAGAATCTTCAAGGGTGATAATCTCCTCTTCCTCCTCGTCTTCATCTGCGAATATTATCTCAACTTCCACCTCCTGCTCGGCTTGTTCCTCCTCAAAAGTCTCATCCTCTGAAGTTGTATTTTCTGGCTCGTTGTCTATTTGTGCTACGATAGGTGGTACTATGTTGGTATGAGCCTCAGGCTCAGCCTCAAAGCGGATTAATTCATATAATTTTGTCAATTTGGCAAGTGCTAAATCGCATTCAATGGCTGATACAGCTTTGCCTTCTTCCCACGAAGTTAATAGGGTGGAGAGTTTCTCGATTTCTTGTTTTATGAGTGTGATGTTCATGGTATAGGTAAATTATTTTCCAAAGATAATAATTTTTATTCACAATGTGCTTTTTCTGACAAAAAAAAGAGGTTGCAGCAATTGTGCTCAGCCTCTTTCTTTGTTTTGTTGTTAGTGGTACTATCTGGTTACCAACTTGTCGCTATATACGGCTTTGGGTAAGTCGTGCATGTTGTATTGTGAAGCCATCGAGCGACCATAGGCACCCGCCGACTTAATCGAAAGCAAGTCGCCTCGTTTGCTCTTCTTTAGGCTCACATTCTCGTCAAATACATCTGTTGATTCGCAGGCTGTGCCTACAACGGTGTATTTCTTGTAAACTTCCTCTTCAGATGTGATATTCTCAATGTTGTGATATGAGCCGTAGAGCATTGGGCGTATGAGTTCGGTCATGCTGGCATCGATAATCAGCAGGCGACGCCCTGTTGCTGTAGTCTTGTTGAAAAGTACGCTTGTGATAAGCTCGCCACACTCGCCTACAATCGAACGGCCAAATTCGAAGTGTACCTCCTTGCCTTCGACGTTGAGATATTCGTGAACGATGGCAAATAATGATGCAAAGTTGGGGATAGGCTCGTTCTCAGGAACATCGTAGTTGATACCCAATCCACCACCCACATCTACAATGCGGAATGAGAATCCGAGAGATTCCAATTTATTTACAATGGCGTTTGCCTTGTTGCACATATTTTCAAACACATGCAACTCGCGAATCTGTGAGCCGATGTGAATATGTATGCCAATAATATTGATGTTCTCCAACGACTTTATAAGCTCGGTGTTTTCCAAAATCTCGTCATACGAAATACCGAATTTACTATCAGCCTGACCCGTGTCGATGCAGTGGTTGGTCTTAGGGTCAATGTCGGGATTTACGCGCAAACCTACGTCGGCTTTTTTGCCCAACTCTCCGGCGATGAGGTTTACTACCTGTAATTCCTCGATAGATTCGCAGTTGATTGCAAGTATATCCTGTTCAATGGCGTAGCGTATCTCCTTGTCGCGCTTGCCGACACCTGCATATACAACGCTCTTTGGGTCAAAACCCATTTCAATGGCTTTGCGTACCTCGTTACCGCTGGCACAGTCAATGCCAATACCGTACTCTTTTATGATTGAGAGCAGGTAGTCGTCGTTGTTTGCTTTTATCGCGTAGTGTACTTTGTAGTTATATTTGTTCGACTCATATACGACGCTCTCCAGAGTCTGACGTAATAAGTTGATGTCATAAAGATAAAATGGTGTTTCAATCTCACGCAACTGAGTTGCTACTTTTCTGCTTAACATAATTTATATGATTAACCTAATTTACTAAATGTAACTCTGTTTGCACTTTTGTATCAAGATGCAAACTTAATAAATATTTATTTTTTATGCAAATATAGCGTTGTGACATATTTCATATCGTTGTTGCTCAAGATATTCATAAAGTCTAACAATATTGTCGGCTATATCGTCGGAACATATTTGGCGATAGCGGTTGTATAGACGTTGGTATTTGTGTAATCGCTGACGCAGTTCTGCTCTGTCGGTATTAGCTTTACGAAGTTGCTGGCTTGTATATACGATACCATGCTTGGCTCTGAATAGTGTGCTCTCAAGTCCGAATAGAGCACCTTCGATGAGTGTAGCCGCACCTTTTAACATTTCAAGTCTGTCGCCTGCATAGGCTTCGTAATGCTGGAGAATAAATTTTGCAAAATTATAACGGATGACACTCTTTTTTAGAGTATCGTTCTCCTCTCTTAACTCTTGGGCAAAGTTGATACATTGCATTTCAAAACCGTAGCGATAGATTATTACTTTATCGCCTCGGGTAGATGCTACGGGAGCGTAGAAAATTTCCGTGTTTGAGTTGTTGATGTAATGAGAATTTGTGATTTTGTAGTTCATAGTTTTGATGTGTTAAAGTTAAACGTTGTTGGTTTTGTATGATTTTGTAAATCAATATATTGATATGTTTTACGTTTGACTCAAAAACGTCAAAGAACCTCCTCTGCTAACGCCATTATCCGGCGTCGGCAGATTTTTTTTGAGTAAATGTTTAACTTTTGGTTTGGTGTTCCAATTAATGGTGACGATATGAATCACACATCAAAAAACAGCATCTTTCAGGTGTTGATATTGGTATGAATACACGCACAATAAAGCACACCCTTACGGATGATGGTTGGAAATAAAACTGTTGATTATAATTTCGATTTGATAGTACAAATGTATGCATTTTTTTGTTAGTCACAAAATTTTCAAATCATATGAACTCTTTTTGTGTAAAAATCCCCAAAAATATGTTCGCATCTTGTGAAAAATCACTACATTTGTCAAATAATATAAGTATAAACACTAAGAATAGATAATAAATGGCTTTACAATGTGGTATAGTTGGTCTGCCAAATGTTGGTAAATCAACTCTTTTCAACTGCTTGTCTAACGCAAAGGCACAGGCGGCAAATTTCCCTTTCTGTACTATTGAACCTAATGTGGGTGTTATCACCGTGCCCGATGAACGTTTGGTTAAGCTTGCTGAAATTGATAACCCTAAGAAGGTAATTCCTACAACTATCGAAATTGTAGATATCGCAGGTTTGGTTAAGGGTGCTTCAAAGGGCGAAGGTTTGGGTAATAAGTTTTTGGGTAACATTCGCAATACAAATGCAATTATTCATGTCTTGCGTTGCTTTGAGAATGGTAATATCACTCACGTCGATGGCTCTGTGGATCCAGTTCGAGATAAGGGCATTATTGATACCGAGCTTCAGCTGAAGGATTTGGAGACTGTCGAGAACAATATCGGCAAGTGTCAAAAGCAGGCCGCAGCGGGCGATAAGAACGCAAAGCGTCGTTACGATTTACTCGTTCAGTTTAAGGAGGCTTTGGAGCAGGGCCGCTCGGCTCGTACTGTCGAGACCGACAAGGAGGAGCGCAAGCTCGTAGCCGACCTCAATCTCTTGACCGATAAGCCAGTGTTGTATGTTTGCAATGTGGATGAGGCATCGGCCGTATCGGGCAATGTTCACACCGAGGCTGTGAAGGCTGCTATTGCCGACGAGAATGCCGAGATGCTTATCGTGGCTGCGGCAACCGAGGCCGATATCGCCGAGTTGGAGGACTACGAGGAGCGTCAGATGTTCCTTCAGGATATGGGCTTGGAAGAGTCTGGCGTGGCACGTCTTATCAAGGCGGCATACAAGTTGCTCAATCTTCAAACATTCTTCACCACAGGTGCCGACGAGAGCCGTGCATGGACATTTGTCAAGGGTATGAAGGCCCCACAGACAGCAGGTATTATCCATACCGATTTCGAGCGTGGCTTCATTCGTGCCGAGGTAATCAAGTACGACGATTATGTAGTTCTTGGTTCCGAGAAGGCTTGTCGCGATGTTGGTAAGATTGGCATCGAGGGTAAGGAGTACATCGTTCAGGATGGTGATATTATGCATTTCTTGTTTAATGTATAATTTGATATGAAAGCAAATTTGAAGTATCTGATTATTGGTGCGGCAATAATTGTTAGTGCATGGCTTTTGGGTCGTGCTTACACATACAAATACCGTTCGCAAGATACTATTGTCGTAACGGGATTGGGAGAATCGGAGTTTTCTTCCGATCTTATCGTGTGGAATGGCGAGTTGGTTTATGAGACACAGAATGTAGCTTCGGGTTATGCTCAACTCGAGCGCAACAAACAGAAGGTGTTGGAATTTATCACTTCACGCGGTATCGCCAAGGAGCAGATTGTCTTTAAGTTTGTGAATGTATATAAGCAGACCGAGCCAGTCTATAATGCCAATGGTAACTATGCGGGTCAGCGTTTTACCGGATATCGCCTCAGCCAGAGTTTTACTGTTGAGTCTAAAGAGGTAGATAAGGTTGAAAATATTTCACGCGAAATATCGTCACTCATTGCACAGGGAGTATCCATCGAGGCATATTCACCATCGTACTACTACACCAAGTTGGACGATGTGAAACTGTCGCTCATCGAGCGTGCCTCGTCCGATGCTCGTGCCCGTGCTGAGAAGATTGCCGAGAATGCTGGTGCAGCCATTGGTCGTGTGGCTTCGGCCAAGATGGGTGTGTTTCAGATTACGGGAGCCAACTCAAATGAGGAGTTCTCGGCGGGTGGCTCGTTCAACACCACCTCACGCCAGAAGAAGGCTCGTATCACGATGAAGGTGGAATACCGCGTTAAATAGTCGCCTTGTGGGTTGTTTCGGCATCTTGCTCGCGTTGAGAATGCTCACATACGCTAAGTATGCTCCGCTTCTCAACACTTCGGCAATCTTCAAAACAACCTCACAAATCAACTATTTAGTTAGAAGATAGAAATAAAAAATAAACTTAAATAATAGAAAACTATGTCAAGAGAAGTTCGTGTGCGTTTTGCGCCAAGTCCTACGGGACCCCTGCATATGGGTGGTGTGCGTACTGCACTTTATAACTATTTGTTTGCACGCCGTCACGGCGGTAAGATGATACTGCGTATTGAGGATACCGACTCACAGCGTTTCGTGCCAGGTGCCGAGGAGTATATCATCGAGTCGCTGAAGTGGTGCGGTATTGAGATTGACGAGGGTGTTGGTGTAGGTGGTCCTCATGCACCATATCGTCAGAGCGAGCGCAAGGAGATATATCTTAAGTACGCCAAGCAGCTTGTTGAGGCTGGCTGGGCTTATTATGCTTTCGATACATCCGAGGAACTGGACGCCCTTCGTAAGGAGGCGGAGGCTGCGGGTCAGACATTTGCCTACAACTATACCGTTCGCGAGAAACTGCCAACATCGTTGAGCCTATCGAAGGAGGAGGTTGAGCAGCGTATTGCACGTGGCGACATCTGGGTTGTACGTTTCAAGATGCCGGAGAATGAGGTTGTCGAGATGGATGACTTGATTCGTGGCCACGTGAAGGTGAACACCTCTACTTTGGACGATAAGGTGCTTTACAAGAGTGCTGATGAGTTGCCAACCTATCACTTGGCAAATATTGTGGATGACCACTTGATGGAGATTTCGCACGTTATTCGAGGTGAGGAGTGGTTGCCATCGTTGCCTTTGCACTATCTTTTGTATCGTGCATTTGGCTGGCAGGATAGTCAGCCGCAGTTTGCACACTTGCCACTTCTGTTGAAGCCTACGGGTGGCGGTAAGCTTTCGAAGCGTGATGGCGATAAGATGGGCTTCCCTGTATTCCCACTCTTCTGGACATCTCCAACAGGCGAGACTGCCAAGGGCTATCGTGAGGATGGTTACTTTGCCGAGGCTTTCGTTAATTTGCTTGCACTTTTGGGATGGAATCCAGGTACCGAGCAGGAGATCTTCTCTATGCAAGAGCTTATCGAGGCATTCTCTCTGGATCGTGTATCAAAGGCGGGAGCTCGCTTCCAGCCTGATAAGGCGAAGTGGTTCAATGCTCAATATATGCACCACAAGAGCAACGAGGAACTTGCCGAGTTGTTCCAGCCTATTTTGAAGGCAAATGGTGTGGAGGTCTCTGACGAGCTTGCAGGCAAGGCAGCAGGTATTATGAAGGAGCGTGCATCGTTCATCACCGACCTTTGGGACTTGACATCATATTTCTTCGTTGCTCCCGAGCAGTACGAGGAGAAGCAGATGAAGAAGTATTGGAAGGGCGAGAACCCAGCTCGCTTGGCTGAGCTTCGTGAGGTGCTGGCTGCTATTGACGATTTCTCGTTGGAGAACACCGAGGCTGTTGTGGGTGCTTGGATTCAGGAGAAGGGCTACGGCATGGGTCAGATTATGAACACTTTGCGTCTTGCATTGGTGGGCGCAGGTAAGGGCCCAGGTATGTATGATGTTACGGCCTTTATCGGCAAGGAAGAGTGTTTGAAGCGTATTGATTATATTTTGACCAACTTAAAACCTATAGAATAATGGAGATTTTACAGCACATCTGGGGTACAACCCCTGAGGGCGAAGCGATAGTACTCTATACTATTCGCAACGCCAATGGCTGCGAGGTGCAGCTTTGCAATATTGGAGCATCTATCGTATCGGTTAAGTCACCTGACCGTGATGGAAAGATTGACGACGTCGTATTGGGTTATAAGGATGCAATGAGCTACTTTGGTGATGGTGCAGCAAGCGGCAAGAGCGTGGGTCGTGTGGCAAATCGTATCGCAAAGGGTAAGATGACAGTAGATGGCGTTGAGTACTCTCTGGAGATTAACAATGGCCCTAACCACCTTCATGGCGGTTCAAAGGGTTTTGCTAATCAGTTGTGGGAGGGTCGTGTTGAGACCAACCGAGTGGTATTCTCACGTACATCACCTGATGGTGAGCAGAACTACCCAGGCGAGTTGTATGTTGAGGCAGGTTACTACTTCTCTGACGAGAATGAGTTGGAGATTACCTATGTTGCTAAGTCTGATAAGAATACCGTTGTGAACCTCACAAATCACGTTTATTGGAATCTCGCAGGCGAGGGTAGTGGTCAGACAATTCTCGACCACGAGCTTCAGCTTAACTGCTCACGCGTGTTGGAGATGGATCCAACACAGATTCCTACAGGTGAGTATCTTGATGTTAAGGGTACTCCACAGGACTTCACTTCATGGCGTAAGTTCGGCGACGAGATTTTGTCGGAGTTCAACTATATGAAGGATTTTAAGGGTTACGATCACTTCTTTGTTCTCGATAATTGGACTCCAAACATCTTGGCGAAGGTGGGCGAGTTGCGTCACGAGGCTACGGGCCGTAAGGTGGAGGTGCTCTCATCTCAGGCGGGTGCCATGGTATATACAGGTAACTGGTTGGAGGGTGGTTGCCCTGTAACCAAGTCGGGCGGTCGCTATCAGGATTATTCAGGTGTAGCTATCGAGTGCCAGAACTATCCTAACGCAGTTAATGAGCCTCGTTTCCCATCAGTGGAGTTGAAGGCGGGTGACACTTATTGCCAGAAGATTGTATTCAAGTTGGGCACATATTAAAATTGCCTAAATCACCCTTCTTCTGCGTTACGCTTGTCGTTTTGATGCTCACATACGCCAAGTATGCTCCGCTCAAAACGCCTTCGCAAGCCTTGCACAAGGGCAATTTATTCAATATTGGGTCAGGGGAAGGTGTTTGAAAAATGATAATTTAGGGTTCGTGGCTGTTGGGCTGCGAACCCATTTATAAAGATTTATGGAAGAGAAGGATCTTGAATTTTTGAACTCGTTTACCGAGAAATT
>JAGBTO010000059.1 GCA_017631285.1 Alistipes sp. | reverse complement strand
TACAAGGTTTACAATTGAAACCAGAATGAAGCCTATCAAAAGGTTACGTATGAGAAGATATGGGCGCAAACGATGAATGAGGCTTTTTTCCTCATTTCGCACACTTTTTAGCTCCGTTTTTTTACTCATACTATGTAAATAAGTTTGTTTTATGATGCAAAATTAACGTAAAATGTGTAATTTTGCAATCTGTATTCGCTGAAATAACGAAAATAAGAAGTAAAAATTATACATACATGGAATCAAACAAAATCAGACAAGCATTTCTTGACTTCTTCCAGGGTAAGGAGCATGCAATCGTAAAGTCCGCTCCAATGGTGGTTAAGAACGACCCTACGTTGATGTTTACCAACGCAGGTATGAACCAGTTTAAGGATATCTTTTTGGGTAATGCACCTCGCAAATATGCACGTGCCGCCGATACGCAGAAGTGTTTGCGTGTGTCGGGTAAGCACAACGACTTGGAGGAGGTTGGTCACGATACCTATCACCACACAATGTTCGAGATGTTGGGTAACTGGTCATTCGGAGATTACTTCAAGAAGGAGGCTATCGCTTGGGCATGGGAACTCTTGACAGAAGTATATGGCCTTGATAAGAGCCGTATGTATGCAACCGTATTTGAAGGCTCAGAGGAGGATGGCGTGCCATTCGACCAGGAGGCTTACGACTATTGGAAGCAGTACCTGCCAGAGGATCATATCATTCGTGGTAACAAGCACGATAACTTCTGGGAGATGGGTGAGACAGGTCCTTGCGGCCCTTGTAGCGAGATTCATATTGACTTGCGTGACGAGGCTGAGATTGCAGCAAAGCCTGGTCGCGATATGGTAAATATGGGTCATCACCTTGTAATTGAGATTTGGAACCTTGTATTTATGCAGTTCAACCGCAAGGCAAACGGTGAGTTGGAACCACTTCCAGCCAAGCATGTTGATACAGGTATGGGCTTTGAACGTCTGTGTATGGCTATGCAGGGTAAGAAGTCGAACTACGATACAGATGTATTTCAGCCAACTATCGCACGCATCGCATCTATGGCTGGCAAGAAGTATGGTGAGGATGAGAAGGCCGATGTAGCTATGCGTGTAATCGCAGACCATTTGCGTGCTATCGCATTCTCTATCGCTGATGGCCAGTTGCCAGCAAATGCAAAGGCGGGTTATGTAATCCGTCGAATTTTGCGTCGTGCAGTACGCTATGGTTATACATACCTCGGTTTCAATGAGCCTACATTGTGTAAGTTAGTCGCTGGCTTGGCTGACCAGATGGGTCATCAGTTCCCAGAACTCAAGCAACAGCAGACTCTTATTGAGCGTGTGATTGAGGAGGAAGAGGCATCATTCTTGCGTACATTGGCTACAGGTATTAACCTTCTGGAGCGCGAAATTGCAAAGGTCGGCAAGGGTGGCGTTATTGCTGGTAAGGATGCATTCGAGCTTTACGATACATTTGGTTTCCCAATCGACCTTACAGAACTTATCGCTCGTGAGCAGGGTGTTTCAATTGATCTCGAGGGCTTCGAGAAGGAACTTCAAGCACAGAAGGAGCGTTCGCGTAACGCCGCTGCGCAGGATATTGACGACTGGCAGGAGTTGCGTCAGGTGGCACAGTGTGAGTTTGTGGGTTATGACAGCCTTACAGCTCCTATTCGCATTGCTCGTTACCGTCGCGTGACATCAAAGGGAAAGACTACATATCAGCTCGTATTTGACCAAACTCCATTCTATGGTAATTCAGGTGGTCAGATTGGTGATACAGGATATATTGATAATGGCGAGGAGAAGATTTCTATCATTGCTACCGAGAAGGAGAATGGTTTGATTATCCACGTTGCAACCCAGCTTCCTGAAAATCTTGAGGCTGAGTTCACTGCCGTAGTGGATGCCGAGAAGCGTCAGGCAGCGGCTAACAACCATACAGCAACTCACCTTTTGGATCAGGCGTTGCGTGCGGTGCTTGGTACTCACGTCGAGCAGAAGGGTTCTATGGTGACTCCACAGGGCTTGCGTTTCGACTTCTCTCATTTCCAGAAGGTGACTGCCGAGCAGTTGCGTGAGGTTGAGAAGTTTGTAAACAAGTCAATCCGTGCGAACTATCCATTGGAGGAGAATCGTGAAGCTACAATGGAAGAGGCTAACGCTATGGGCGCTATCGCGTTGTTTGGCGAGAAGTATGGCGACAAGGTGCGTGTAGTGAAGTTTGGTGACTCGGTTGAGTTGTGTGGTGGTACACATACTTCTGCGACAGGTACAATCGGTGTATTTAAGATTGTAGGCGAGAGTGCTATTTCGGCTGGTGTGCGTCGTATCGAGGCTGTTACATCTGAGCGTGCTGAGGAGATTCTTTATGGCGTAGAGGATCAGATTCGTACAGTAGCAGAGTTGGTAAACAATCCAAAGGTGGAGGTTGCTATCAAGAAGATGATTGAGTCTAACGAGGCTTTGCAACGTGAGATCGAGCAACTTCACAAGGAGCAGATTGACGGCATGGTTGAGAAGATTATGGCTAAGCGCAAAGCAGAAGATAAGTATTTCCTTGTAGCTCGTCAGATGCCTTATGCTTCAAATATGATTAAGGATTTGGCCTACGCTTTGCGTACAAAGGTTAGCGACTTGGTTATGGTGCTTGGTAATGTGACTAACGATAAGCCAACGCTCACAATTATGCTCGGCGACGAGATCGTTGCAAAGGGTGTGGATGCAGGTGCTGTGGTACGCGAGGCTGCCAAGGTGATGAATGGCGGCGGCGGTGGTCAGAAGTTCTTTGCTACTGCAGGTGGTAAGAATCCTGATGCATTGCAGGCTGCTATCGACAAGGCTGTTGAGATTATCAAGAACCAGATTGGCGAGTAATGTTGAATAATTTTAACGAATAAATATAGTACAATGGACAAGAAAGTTTTATTGATGATTCTCGACGGTTGGGGAATCGGTAACGGAACAAAGTCGGATGTTATCTCTACAATGCATCCTGCCTACATCTCGGCTATGACCGAGCAGTATCCTCATGCTCAGTTGCGTACTGACGGTGAGAACGTAGGTTTGCCAAACGGTCAGATGGGTAATTCGGAGGTAGGTCACCTCAATATCGGTGCTGGTCGTGTGGTATATCAGGATTTGGTGAAGATTAACCGTGCTTGTGCCGACAACTCAATCTTTGAGAACGAGGAGATTGTAAAGGCTTTTGAGTATGCGAAGGCAAATGGCGTAAATGTACACTTTATGGGTCTTACCTCTGATGGCGGTGTGCACTCTTCAATCGAGCACCTCTACAAGCTCGCTGAGATTTCAAAGCATTACGGCATTGAGAATACATTTGTTCACTGCTTTATGGATGGTCGCGATACCGATCCAAAGAGTGGCAAGGGCTTTATTGCTGATGTGGAGGCTAACTTGGCAAAATCAACCGGTAAGATTGCATCTATCATTGGTCGTTAC
>JAGBTO010000005.1 GCA_017631285.1 Alistipes sp. | reverse complement strand
TCTCGTTATCGCTTGTTGATACACTCGCTCGAATCATAAAGCGCTGGCGCTCGTTTATCTTCCACTCAAAACGCGAGTTGAACGAATGGCTGCTGCCCTTGCCATGGCTGTCGCTTCTTGATTCTTGTCGCTGGTAGAGTTCTTCGGGATTGCTGTTTGCTATCTCCTCGTCAGTAAGGAAGTAGTCGCGGTCGCTCCAGTTCCAGTGCTTATTGTTGTTGGCGTTGAAGGTGTAGCTACCCTCCAACTTAACTTTGTCGTTCTCGCCCCACTGAGCGATGTAGTTGATACCTCCCATACCCATCTTTGAGTCGGAGTTGCCGTTCATGTTGTTGGCGCGGAAACGCAGGGTGGTTTTTGAAACCTTACGGAAGAAGCTTACGTTACCGTCCACCGAACCGTAGTGTTGTGTGTTGTCGTGACGCTTTGGCTCGAAAGCATACATGGCATTGAACTTACCAAAGATAGCTGTCTTAATCTTTGTCACAAGGTTGATGGCCTTGTAGCTGTTGCCGTCGTCAATACCCGAGAACTCAGCCTCGTCGCTGAGCTTGTCAAATACTTCGATAGATTTAATCTGGTCGGCAGGGATGGTCTTTATGGCTGTAGATACGTCTGAGCCAAAGAATTCGCGACCATCGACCAATATCTTTTGCACGGTCTCGCCCTGAGTGGTGATTGTTCCGCCATCAACCTTCAATCCGGGGAGCTTTGATAATAACTCGTCGGCATCGGCATCGGGCAGCACTTTAAATGCTGCGGCATTATAGGAAATTGTGTCGCCATTGATTGAGGTTCTTACAGCTTTAGTTACTACGCTCACCTCGTCAATGTTATGGCGCTCCATCTCGACCTCCCATTCTGGAACTTCAAGATTTTTACCTCGCTCAACCGTAATCTCCAGTGTGTCGGCTTTGTAACCAAGTGATGATGCAATCATGCGGTATTTGCCAGCTGCAACCTGCTTGAATTGGTATGCTCCACGTATTGCTGTCAAGGCGTATTTCTTGTCAAGCGTATCACGCAATGACATTAGCTCTACTTGAGCTCCTACAACACCATCCTTGACGCCATTCTCGACGCATGTGATAATGCCACTAACGCTGACTTTCGATTGCGCCATGGTAGCCATTGCCGAAAGCACGAAGATGAAAGTGAAAAGAATTTTTCTCATATATTTTGTCTGTTTTTTATTTTCCAGCACAAAAATATACAATATTACATAAAGAGGAAGGCAATTCTTGGTGAAACGCCCAAATAACAGGGTTAAATGACTTGAGTAAGGTGTGAGATAAATGTGGGTGCTAGAATTGCATCCTATAAACATTCGTGTGTTTACGTTCAAATCCTCGAGTGCGGTAGAGCTCATTCGCTGCTATACGTGCAGGATTAGATGTGAGCATTAGGGTGCAGGGGGCAAGTGTGCGGACATACTCAATAGCATGATTGACAAGCATAGCTCCATAGCCCTTGCCTCGCATCGAGTTATCCACCACAACATCCTCAATCCATGCCTTACGTCCCGTGGGTGAGAGGAAACAGCCGATAGTCAGTATGCCAATAATGTGACAGTTAGATTGTAATACAAAAACTGTCGATGCGGGGTTGTTGATAAGCTCGGTTAGTTCACGTTCTGTGAATAGTACTTCGTTCGATGTCAACTGCTTTAGCAGCAGTGAAATAGAAGCTGCAATTTCGCTGTTGGCTGAGGTGAGACGAGCTATATGAATGTTGGTCATTGTTTTAGAGTTTGATAGGTTGAAAACCTCGTCCATATACACCCATAACAGAACCTACGGTCATGAAAGCGTTGGGGTCAATCTCCTTGACAAATTTTAGGATTGTTGGAGTCTCGCGGTTATTGCATACCACCATCACCATTTTTGAGCGAGTGTGCGTGTAGCCTCCCTCCGAATCGAGAAGTGTCACTCCACGCCCCAACTCACAATTAAGCACACGTGTAATCTCCTCATACTTTGGTGATATAATAAATACCTGGCTCGATTGCTTATTGCCGGCTAAAACCATATCTACTGTATAACCAAATACAAGTGTCATGATGTAACCATAAATGGCAGCATCAATGGTGAACCCTACAAATAGCGATGATGCGATAATCAATAAATCGAGTATGAATATAATTCTGCCATAGCTTATGGCGCGGAACTTGTTGATAATCATTGCTAAGATATCGGTGCCTCCAGCCGAGCCTCCTTGCATGAGAGCCAAGGCCACGCCTATACCTGTGATTACACCACCTACGATCATCGACAAGAAACGGTCTATATGTAAAAAATCATCGGCAGGTATAATCTCTTGCCAGCAGTTCATCGACATGGAGAGAATGAAGATGCAATAGATGGTTTTAATACCGAAATTCCATCCCAAGACAAAGCCGGCTATGATAAGGAGCAATATATTGATACAAAGTACAATAGTTCCAATCTTGATATCCCAACCTAATGTGTTGTGCAGTGCAGTGCTGATGACTATTGCTAGACCCGATGCAGCACCACTTGTGCTTTTAGCTGGGAGAACACATCCTATCCATCCAAATGAATAGATGCACATTCCAATAGTCATGATTATGTACTCTTTAAGAGTGGTGAGCAATTTGGATTGCTCCTTTTTGGGTTGAGGACTCATAATGTCACTTTAATTATGTTTTCAAGATGTGAAGATAATATAAAATCTCAAATCATGGTAGCGTTTTGGATAAAATGTGTAATAAATTAGGTAAAAACGGAAAAACGAGAAAACTTTTTTTGTTTCTAAGTTTTCTGTTGCTATATTTGCATTCGAAAAATTGGCTACAAATGACCCAACGCGAGAAAATAGTAATGCATGTATCGCAGATGATAACCTCATTAGGGGTTAAGTCGGTGCGAATGGACGATGTGGCAGCCGAGATGAGCATGTCGAAGCGCACATTGTATGAAATGTTTGGTGACAAAGAAGAGCTATTGTATGAGAGCATGGCTTATCTGATAGATGAGCGTGGGCGTACACTTTCGGAGAAGACCAAAGAGTGTGAGAACATGATGGAGGTTTTGCTGGTGAGTGTGAGGGAACTGTGTGGCAATGGAATTGCGTCGGAGTTAGAGCAACGCTTGTCGTACAACCTCAAGAAGTTCTACCCTGGGGTATATGATAGGGTAAGACGTTATCACTCGGAGTGTGGTCTGAAAGGCTTGAAGTATGCTCTTGATAAGTGTGGTGCTGAGGGTTTGTTGGATCCTAATGCCGACATTGAACTTATGGCACAACTTTTTTTGGTGACAATGGGTGTTTTTATCAACGATGGAAACAATACTCTTCCTATGAATACCACTCGTGAGGATGCTTTTGCAGTAATGACGATTAACTTCTTGCGCGGATTGTCATCGGTCAAGGGTCTGCAGGTTATAGACCAGGTGTTGGCACGCGAGCCAAAATCTGGTAGTAAACGTTAGTAAAAATTTAATTGGACAAAATAATAAGATTGTAATTATGAAACTGAAGAATCTCTTTTTTATGCTCATGGCGCTTATGTGCGTTATGGTAGCGCCTGTAGAGGCGCAGGAGAATGCTGAGGCTGCAAAGCAGGAAGCACCTATCGTGCTTACGTTAGATGAGGCTTTGCAGATTGCGCTCAGTGAAAATCCTACGGTGAAAATTGCTGACAAGACTATTCAGGCAAAGAAGTACGCCAAAAAAGGTACTTATGCATCTTTGTGGCCCGAAATTTCAGCATCGGCCACTTATCAGCGCTATATTAAGAAGCAATCATTCCACATCATGGGCAAGACAATGACCGTGGGTACAACGAATAATGCATCGGCTGGTGTGAATGCCGCTATGCCTTTGGTTAATGTGCAGTTGTGGAAGTCGTTGAAACTATCGGCTATGGATGTTGAGTTGGCTGTTGAACAGGCTCGTTCGTCACGCATCGACATGGTTGAGCAGGTGTCAAAGGCCTTCTATCAGGTGCTCCTGGCAAAGGACTCTTACGATGTATATAAGCGAGTTTACGATAATGCAGTGGAGAATCACAAGATTATTGAGAAGAGATACTCTGTTGGACAGGTATCGGAGTATGATTTCATCCGTTCGCAGGTGACTGTGGCTAATGCTGAGCCAAATTTGTTCAACGCTGAGAACTCAATCGTATTGGCATTGTGGCAGCTCAAGGCATTGCTTGGAATGGATTTGGAGATTGATATCGATTGCGCAGGTAGATTGTCTGATTACGAGGTGGAGCTGAATTCTCAGATTGAAATGGGTGATTTGGAGAACAACTCGACAATGAAGCAGTTTGACGTTCAGGAGAAGATGCTTGCACAGGCTTTAAAGGTTAAGCGTGCGGCAAATTTGCCAACACTTGCTTTGTCAATCGGTTATAACTTTGTGGCAATGGATGAGACATTGAATTTGGCACATTATCAGTGGAATCCATATTCGGTGGCTGCGTTGTCTCTTAATGTTCCAATCTTTGCTGGAGGCAAGCGTCGTTCTGAGATTCAGAAGGCTAAGATTGATGTTGAAAGCATACAGCTTCAGCGTGAGAATACCGAGCGTCAGTTGCGTACGGCTATGATGTCATACTATAGCAATATGCTTACTAACGTTAAACAGTATAATGCTTCAAATCAGACTATTTCGCAGGCAAAGCGTGGCTATGAAATAGCAGTTAAACGTTATGAAGTGGGTGGTGGAACACTCGTTGATGTTGATAACTCTCAGGTGGCATATACTCAGGCTGAGTTGTCACGCTCGACAGCTATCTATAATTACCTTGTAAATCAGGTGTCAATGGCTAAGATAATTGGAACTACTCCAGCCGTAGAAGAATAACGAAAACTAAAAAGAAAAACAGATATGAAAATGAATGGAATCATCAGAACACTGCTTATTGGTGGTGTGTGTGTAGCAAGCGTGGCTTGCTCGTCAAAGAAAGCTGTTGAGCCTGCAGCAGAGGCAGTTGTTGAGGTTGTAAAGCCTAAGGTTACTACAACTATAGCACATGTGCAGAATGTTGAGCAGCAGAGTGTGTTTACAGGTAATGTAGAGGGCTCGGTTATTAATAATATTACACCTCAGCAGCCACGTCGTATTACACGCTTGTTGGTAGATGTGGGTGATAAGGTGTTTGCCGGCAAGAAGGTGGCAGAGTTGGATAACGCTGCATTGGCGCAGGCTAAGGCCCAGTATGAGAATAATAAGGCTAATTTCGAGCGTTCGGATGAGTTGTATAAGTTCGGTGGCGAGTCAAAGGCTAACTGGGAGGCGATGAAGACCGCTTATGAGGTGTCGAAGTCGGCATATGAGAATATGCTCGAGAATACGACTTTGGTTTCTCCTATTTCGGGTGTGGTTACAGCTCGTAACTACGATAATGGAGATATGTGTGGCGGTCTGCCTATCTTCGTAGTGCAGAAGATTAATCCTGTGAAGGTGATGATTAATGTGTCAGAGTCGTTGTACTCTTACGTAAAGAAGGGTATGAAGGTACAGGTTGAGTTTGACGCTTTGCCAGAGCGTACTTTCGAGGCTAAGGTGTCACGCATCACACCTTCTGTTGATGCATCGACACGTACATTCCCTGTAGAGATTGTTGTAGCTAACGCAAAGGAGGAGATTAAGCCTGGTATGTATGCACGTATCACTATGAACTATGGTTCACGCAAGAATATAGTTGTACCCGATGTTGCAGTTGTTAAGCAGTTGGGTTCGGGAAATCGTTACATCTATGTTTACAAGCAGGATGGTACAGTTGCTTCCCAGAAGGTTGAGCTTGGTCGTCGCATGAATGATAAGTATGAGATCTTGAGTGGTATTGCAGACGGTGACCAGGTTGTTACATCGGGTCAGGTGGCGCTTAAGGATGGCGTTGCTGTTGAGATTGTGAATGAGTAGTAGTTTAATAGTAAAAGGTTTTTACGATGAATATATATAAAACATCGGTCAATAACCCAATTACGACCATTATCCTGTTTGTCGCTATCATGATATTCGGAGGTGTGTCGTTGTCGCGTCTGGGTATTGACCTCTTCCCCGACATCGAATCAAATGCGATGATGGTGATGACCACCTATCCGGGTGCGAGTGCCGAGGATATTGAGAATAACGTGACACGTCCTATCGAGAACGTGTTGAATGGTGTGGACCACCTGAAAAATATCACATCTCAGTCTAAGGAGAATATCTCGGTAGTATCTCTTGAGTTTGAGTATGGTTATGATTTGGATATCTTGGCGAACGATGTGCGAGATAAGTTGGATATGTTATCGACATTGCCTGATGGTACGTCGCAACCAATTATCTTCAAGTTCTCGTCTGATATGTTCCCTGTAATGATGCTGGGTGTAACAGCCCAGGAGAGCATGGCGGGATTGTATAAGATTCTCGATGACCAGCTTGTAACTCCTCTTGCACGAGTTAGTGGTGTAGGTACAGTGTCTATTGCTGGTATTCCTCAGCGTGAGATTCAGATATATTGTAACCCTAACAAGTTGGAGGCTTATAATCTCACCATTGAACAGATTTCTTCAGCTATTGCAGCCGCAAACCGTAATACTCCAGCAGGTTCGTTCGATGTAGGCTCAAATGCCTATTCGTTGCGTGTGGATCATGAGTTTGAAGATCCATCTGAGATGCTGGATCTCATAGTTGGTTATCGTAATGGTGCACCAATCCTGTTGAAGGATGTCGCTACAATTAACGATTCTGTTCAGGAGCGTATTCAGGAGGCATTCAACAATGGTGAGCAGGGTGGTATGATTATCGTACAGAAGAAGTCTGGTGCAAACTCTGTGCAGATTGCTAAGAATGTAAAGGAGTTTATTGAGGAGATTAAAGGTACATTGCCTACCGATGTTGAGCTGTTTACCATTATGGATACATCAGACAATATCATCTCTACCGTAAACTCATTGCGCGACACTATTATCACAACATTCGTTCTTGTGATGCTTGTAGTGTTCCTCTTCTTGGGCCGATGGAGAGCTACAATCGTTGTTGTGTTGACAATTCCAATCTCATTGCTTGCGGCGATTATCTATATCTTCGCTACGGGTGAGACTTTGAATATCATCACCATGTCGTCACTCTCTATTGCCATCGGTATGGTTGTGGATAATGCTATTGTGGTATTGGAGAATATCACCTCACACATCGACCGAGGTGCCATGCCTAAGCAGGCTGCCATCTTTGCTACAAAGGAGGTGGGTATTTCGGTTATGGGTGGTACATTAACCACTATTGCCGTGTTCCTCCCATTGACCATGGTTCAGGGTATGGCCGGTGTCCTTTTTAATGCGATGGGTTGGATGGTAACAATTACTCTTACCATCTCGACTATTGCGGCCGTAACTTTCACCCCTGTGCTCTGTTCAATGATGATGAAGAAGAACCCTAAGAAGGCTTGGTTCCAGGGCAAGATTGATGCTGTTATGGAGCGTTTCAATAACTTCTACGGTTCGGTTCTTGATTGGTGTGTTCATCATCGCAAGAGTGTTATTTTCGGTGCTATAGGTTTGTTCGTAGGTGTAATGGCAATTTTGGGACCAAAGCTTAAGTCGGAGTTCTTCCCTGTCCAGGATAGTGGTAGTATTTCGGTTGAGATTCAGCTCCCTGCTGGTACACGTCAGGATATTACACGTGAGTTGGCTTTGGAACTCTCAGACCGTATTCAGAAGACATATGGCGATATGCTTTTGAACATAGGTGTGCGTGAGGGTCAGGCTGATACCGATAACATTTTTGCCTCATTGCAAACAAATGGTACTCACGTTATCTCGATGAATATGCGTTTTGTGAAAAAGACCGAGCGCGATATTGCTTTGACAGAGATAGGTGACGGTATCCGTAAGATTTTTGATGAGTACTCTATCATACGTAAGTACAAAGTTACCGAAGGCGGTGGCGGCGGTATGGGTGGTAAGACCGCTGTTGATATTGAAATTTATGGTTATGACTTTGATGCATCGGATGCTTTGGCTGAGCAGGTAGCACAGATGTTCCGCGATATGGAAGGATGCTCGGAGGTGACAATCTCACGTGAC
The DNA here is from genome assembly GCA_017631285.1 of Alistipes sp. GTDB lineage: Bacteria > Bacteroidota > Bacteroidia > Bacteroidales > Rikenellaceae > Alistipes. The sequence continues at coordinate 18,507 of JAGBTO010000005.1, read as the reverse complement.
GAGTACACTCCAGAGTATCATGTCGATTTTGATATGGAGAAGTTGGCTCGCAGCGGATTGGATGTAACAACAGCTTCGGCATACTTGCGTAACCGAATCAATGGTTCTGTGACATCATACTATCGTGAGGATGGTGATGAGTATAATATCCGTGTCCGTTACGACCGCAAGTTCCGTGAGTCTATCGAAGATATTGAGAATATCACCATCTACAATCAGATGGGTCAGGGTATTAAGATCCGCGATATTGGCGTAGTGAAGGAGGCTGCAACTCCTCCAGCTATTACACGTAAGAATCGTGACCGTTATGTTACAGTGTCGGGTGTTGTTGCATCGGGTTATGCGTTGAGTGATATTGTAGCTGAGGCACAGCTTAAGATGAAGGATATTCCTATGCCATCGGGCTTTATGTGGCAGATTGGCGGTACGTATAAGGACCAGCAGGAGACTTTTGGAGATTTGTTCTTGTTGATGGCTTTGATGGTAATCTTGGTATTTGTAATCATGGCATCGCAGTTTGAGTCATTGACATATCCATTTGTAATTATGTTCTCAATTCCATTCGCAGTTGTGGGTGTGGTTATAGGTTTGGCTATCACTGGTACACCAATCAATATTATGGCATTGCTCGGTATCTTGATGCTGGTGGGTATTGTGGTGAACAATGGTATCGTGTTGGTGGACTACACATTGCTCTGCCGCGAGCGAGGTATGGGTGTTTATGAATCGGTAGTTACAGCGGGTCGAAGCCGTTTGCGTCCTATCCTTATGACTACATTGACTACGGTATTGGGTATGATTCCTATGGCTGTGGGTAATGGTGTGGGTGCCGAGATGTGGAACTCACTTGGTATGTCGGTAGCATGGGGATTGTCGTTCTCAACATTGATTACCTTGATTCTTATTCCAACACTATTCGCTTCGTTTGCCGTGCATGGTGAGAACCGCCGACAGAAGAAGTTGGCTAAAATGCAGAATTAAAAAAACTTACAGACGATGAAAGCAGTATTTATGTCATGTAACCAGTCAATGTATGACGAGGTTCTAAATATAATGGATGAGATGGGTATCCGTGGCTTCACAGGCTGGGAGGAGCTTATTGGTCGCGGAACAAGCGACGGTGAGCCCCACTTGGGTGACCACGCATGGCCATCGATGAACTCGGCGCTTATCTCGATTATGGAGGATGCTAAGGCGGCAGATTTTCTTGCACGCTTGCGCAAACTCGATGAGGAGAATTCCGAGCAGGGCTTGAAAGCCTTTGCTTGGGATGTAACAGGCGTTATGTAATAAGACGATACCTATAAGAAAACGGCATCAACTTTCAAGGTTGATGCCGTTTTCTTGTGTTTTTATGTGTAGTTAATTAACAACTACTAATGGGAAATATTCACGCAAAAGCTCTGCGGCACGGTCAATCTGCTCGGGAGAGTTCTCCTTGACTCCTTTGAGCTTATACTCCTGTCCCATGGCCTCATACTTATGTACTCCAAGAGTGTGGTAGGGTAGTAGCTCAACACGTTCAATCATCTTGTACTTACCGAGTGTTTCGCCCAGCAGGCGTATATCTTCCTCCTGATCGCTGATGCCAGGAACAAGCACATATCGTAGCCAGAAAGGCTTTCCATTCTCCTCCAACCATGCGGCGGTGCGTAGCGTCTGAGCATTGCTGCGAGCTGTCAGTTCTTCATGTCGTGAGCAGTTTGCTTGCTTAACATCGAGCAATACCAAATCCACCTCCTGCAAAAGCGCCTCAACAGCAGGATTCCAAATACCACCATTGGAATCGATGCATACGTGAATACCTTGTTCTCGGATGGCCTTTACAAGAGGCAACAGTGCTGCTGCTTGGAATGTAGGCTCGCCGCCCGAGAAGGTTACACCACCTCGTTTGCCGAAGAATGGCTTCATGTCGGTAGCTTGCTTTAATATATCTTGCTCGGATGTGAGTTTGCTCTCGCCCTCGGCGTCAATCGTATCGGGGTTGGCGCAGTAGAGGCAACGGAAGTTACATCCTTGAAGGAAAACGACGAACCGGAGGCCCGGTCCGTCGAATGTTCCCATAGATTCATAAGAGTGTACTCTTAGCATATAGTTCTCAGATGATATATTACATCTTCTCATGGAAGCTACGGCTGATAACCTCAAGCTGGTGCTCACGGCTGAGCTTGATGAAGTTTACAGCGTATCCTGATACACGGATTGTAAGCTGTGGATACTTCTCTGGGTGCTCCATAGCATCCTCCAACATCTCACGGTTCAATACGTTTACGTTGAGGTGGTGTGCGCCCTTTGTGAAGTAACCATCCATCATTGTAACAAGGTTCTCGATGCGCTCTTCCTGAGTTGGACCGAGTGACTTTGGAACAATTGAGAATGTATTAGAGATACCATCCTGTGAGTCACGGTAGCGTAGCTTGGCAACTGAAGCCAACGATGCAATAGCACCATTCTTGTCACGTCCGTGCATTGGGTTAGCACCTGGAGCAAAAGCAACGCCTGTAGCACGACCATCAGGTGTGGCACCTGTCTTCTTACCATACATCACGTTAGAGGTGATTGTAAGCAATGAAAGTGTAGGACGTGCGTTCTTGTAAACTGGCAACTTCTTGAGCTCCTCAGAGAAGAAGTAAACCAAATCAACACCCAAGTGGTCTACGCGGTCGTCGTTGTTACCGAAGCAAGGATAATCGCCCTCGATGTCGAAACCGCAAGTGAGGCCCTGCTCGTTACGACGAGCTGTAACCTTTGCGTAGCGGATAGCAGAGAGTGAGTCCAATGCGATTGAAAGACCTGCAACACCATAAGCGAGGTTAATACGTGGATCGGTATCAACGAATGCCATCTGTGCCTTCTCGTAGTAGTACTTGTCGTGCATGTAATGGATGATATTCATTGACTCGTTATATACGCGAGCAATCTCGTGCAATACCTTCTTGTAGTTAGCCATTACCTCCTCGAACTGAAGTACGTCGCTCTTCAGAGCTGGAATGTCCTTAACCATCAAAGTACCTGTGTTCTCGCAACGACCACCGTTGATAGCCAAAAGCAGAGCCTTAGCAAGGTTGGTACGAGCACCGAAGAACTGAATCTGACGACCGATATCCTGATATGATACGCAGCAAGCGATACCGTAGTCATCTGAGTGACGTACCTCACGCATCAACTCGTCGTTCTCATACTGGATTGAGCTGGTGTCAACTGATACCTTTGCACAGAACTCCTTGAAGCCCTGAGGGAGCTGTGGGCTCCAAAGTACAGTCATGTTTGGCTCTGGTGAAGGACCGAGGTTGTAGAGTGTCTGCAAGAAACGGAACGAAGTCTTTGTAACCTTGGTACGACCATCGTTGAAGCGACCGCCGATAGCCTCTGTAACCCATGTTGGGTCACCTGCAAAGATATCGTTGTAAGACTGCATACGCAAGTGGCGAACCATACGAAGCTTGATTACGAACTGGTCGATGAGCTCCTGTGCAAATGTCTCATCAATAGCGCCAGTCTGCAAATCGTGTTCGATGTAGATGTCAAGGAATGATGATACGTTACCGAGTGACATAGCTGCACCATCCTGCTCCTTAACAGCTGCCAAGTAGGCCATATATACCCACTGAACAGCCTCCTGTGCAGTGTAAGCAGGGCGGCTGAGATCCAAACCGTAGTACTCACCCATTGTGCGAATCTCCTTAAGAGCCTTAATCTGCTCAGCAATCTCCTCACGCAAACGGATGCGTGCATCGGTCATAGGACCTGTCATGTACTTGAGGTCGTTCTGCTTAGCCTCAATCAAACGGTCTGTACCGTAGAGAGCCAAACGGCGGTAGTCACCGATGATACGACCACGAGCATAGTTATCTGGAAGACCTGTCAAGAAACCGAGTGAACGGAATGTGCGAATCTCCTCGGTATATACATCAAACACACCATCGTTGTGAGTCTTGCGGTAGTTTGTGAAGATATCCTTTACCTTCTCGTCAACCTCTACACCGTGCTCACGGCAAGCACGTGATACAACATTGATACCACCAAAAGGTTTGATTGAACGCTTCAAAAGTTCGTCAGTCTGCAAACCTACGATAAGCTCGTTCTCCTTGTCGATGTAACCTGCCTTGTGTGAGGTGATGGTAGATACAGTCTTGTTGTCGAGTGAACGAACGCCGTTGTTCTGGCGCTCCTCCTCCAAAGCCTTGAGGCATAAATCCCAAAGAAGCTTTGTGCGCTCTGTTGGGCCAACCAAGAATGATGCATCGCCTGTGTAAGGGGTGATGTTGGTCTGAACGAAGCTAGTAACATTTACCTCCTGGCTCCAAAGACCATCCTTGAAAATCTCTTTAAGTTCCATAATGATATTATATTTGTTGTTAATATTTATCGTTTCTTGACCACAAATGTACTAATTTTTGAACGAAAAATCAACATCGTGGATTATTCGGAACAATCTATCATGGATGTGCTATGTTGGTAAATGAATTGCAGTGTTCTAAAAGGTTATTTTTATTGTTTTGTGCAAATATTTTATGTCTTAAAACGGAAGATAAAGGGCAATGTTAAGATTATGTGAACTTTATCGTTTCTTCTGATATGGGAATAAGAATTTCTAATTCTTGCCCCATTTGGGAGTTATACCCAAGAATATCTCGAAATTGATGCCCGGCATGGGACGTGAAAGCACTGACATGTACTCCTCATCGAATAGATTATTTACGGAGCCTTTGACTGAAAGTTCAGCCCAGCGGGTAGAGAAGATTTTCTCTATAGCGATGTTGTTCATAAAGTATTCAGGGAGTTTGCCTGTAAGCATAATATCGTTACTTGACATGGTATAGCGTTCGCTGTAATAGCACCACTTATATAACAGAGACCACTTGCGCCAACTGAGCGTAGCCGTTGCCGCTGCCGAATGGAGTGGAATATATACAAGCTGTTTGCCGTAGGAACGATCGGCTTCAGATAGGTTTTTTCCGTAATCTATAGAGGGAGTCCATGAGTATGTGGCTCCCAGGTCAAAGAGTAAATCGGAAAGGAGCTGCAGCGAAAAGTTGCTCTTTAGTTCTAAGCCATATGAGTGAACAAGTTCAATGTTTGTAGGTTTGTAATATCCCATAGGCGATGGTAACCATATAATCCAATCGCGAATGCGTGATTCGAACCATGTGGCTGACCCTGAAAGGCTGTATTTATTTTTCTTGCTTACAGCGAATGATAATCCACCATCGTAGCTCCATCCATTCTCTTTTTCAAGATTGGGGTTTCCTCCAGGAAGAAAATACAAGTCGTTGAGTGTGGGAAATCGGTAGTTGCGTGAAACGGATGCTTTGGCTACTACATTTCCCCGCTTTGATATGACTCCATCGATGAAAAAGGCGGGAATGATAGGTGAATAATCACGTCCAAACATATCCTCGCGTAGGGTTAGTGCTAAACCTACGCGTTCGTATGGTTTCCATTTGGCTGATACAGAACTCGACACTTCAACGCGAGCCTTGTTATAACCCACAATGCGGCTATTACCTTCGGTGGTGATGATGTTTTTGTCTCGGTTAAGTGCGAAGTGCTGATATGCCGATAGAGATGCTGTGAAGAGCCATTTCTTGCCGATGTAATATTCCGCTTCGGCTTGTCCATATACGGTGTTTACTTTATTGCGGGCACGTATCATTGATACCATATTACCATTACCCACATCGCGGCGATAATCATATGGCATCCACGAATATGTATAACCTGCTTTGGCGCCCACTTTCCAGTTGCTACGTAAAAAGTCCCACGAGAGTATGCCTCTAAAGGTCTCTTCGCGTTGGCGGTTCTCGAAGGCTTTTTCATCGCCATAATCAACCGTCAGGCGAGGAAGTTCGCGATTGGAGTTTATATACCAGGCATTGAGTCCAAAGCGTGAGCCACGTCCTGTGTTGTAGTAAGCCTCCTGCAAGATGTGCAAATCTTTGTATGCACCGCTGCGGTTACGCATGGTAGGGTAGTATTGGCCAATGATGTTCATCTGCTCGTCGTAGATGTTCTCTTTCTTCTCTCGATTGACAAATTTATAATCGTTGGGAGATGATGAGTAAACTATACGTGTAGAGAGTTGCCAATGGTCGTTGCCGTAGGTCAGACGCAAGAACTCGTCGAAAGTGTTAAATGAGCCTACGCCCTGAATATATTGCAAGCCGAAACCGTCGGCATCGGCAGCTTTGGTGGATAATTTTACGGCACCACCCAAACCTCCGCCCGTTTCGTTTACCGACGAGGAGCCATGTAGTAATGATGCGTCGTCGATAAAGTAGGATGGTATCATCGAGAAATCGACCATGCCGAGCATGGGGTTGTTTATGCGCATGCCATTCCACGTAACTTGAGTGTGTGAGGCCTCGGTACCTCGAAAGGCTACTGTGGAGAGTGTTGCACGACCATAGCTCTTGACAAAAATTGAGGAGTTGAACGTCAGCACGTCGGCAATGGATAGTGCAATGTTCTCCTTTAGGATGGCAGAGTCAAGCTTGGTTTGCTGGATGCCTATCTCCTTCATCGGTCGTTTGCCCACGATAGTCACCTCGTCGATGGAGATGTTGTGACGTGAAGAGTCGTTCTGCGCCCACAGCGAGGGGGTAAGCAGAAGAGATATGGCCAGTATGTGAATAAACCTCTTCATGCGTAAACTATTTCCAGCCAAAGGCTCCAGGGATTATACCAACATAAAATTCATCAATCAACTCGCCTTGTGCCGAGTAGCGATATATCTTGCCTTGTTGCTGATAATCAATAGCATCGGCTATATATACATCATTAGTCTTAGGGTCAATGGTAAGACCGTAGTATATGGTGTTATTGTATGGTAAGAATGGACGTATGGGCAGATGTGAGGCTGTTACATCCATCTCCCAAATGTCGTCGTTTATCCAATAAATCTTGTCGCCCGAACCGTTGAGCATAACCTCTGATGGGGCATCTCCCTTGTGGAAGTGGAACTCTTGTTCGATTGTGAAACTCTCGGCATCAATGCGATAAAGCGATGGCGCTTCGTAGCCGTAGGGGGAGTTTTCATAACCACCGTCGGTTACTGTCCATAGTTTGCCGTTACAGTCTAATTTTAATGATGTAGGCTGGATGCCAACCTCCAATTCTCCCACGACCTTGTCGGTAGTAGTATCAATTTTTAGGATGCGGTTCTGGTATGACCAGCAGTTTACATAGACATACTTTCCCCACTGTACCATTTGCTCGGTAGAGCCGTTTTCCATAGTCATCCCAGGGCATTCGATGTAGCCCGTAATCTCAAACTTTTTGGGGTTTATGATAAAGATGCGGTTATCCCAAATTTGCGTAACATACGCCTTTTCGTCGGAGAGAAAATGGATATAGCGCGGTGAGGTGAGGTTGGTGATGCGCCCTTTCTCCTTGGCGGTGTTGAGGTCGATAGCGAATATGACGTGTGAGTTATTCACCACTATCCAGCCTATTCCGTTGCGTACGGTCATTGACTGTGCTACGTCGCCCAACTTCATGCCATTGGCACGGAAAAAGACCTCGTTTTCAATCTTTTTTGTGTCGGGATTGTAGTACGATAGCGATGCGTTGCCGTATTGAAAATTACCCTCGTTTATGATATACAGACCGCGCCCTCGGAAACTAAAATCCTCGGTATAGCCATAGTCCCACTCCATGCAACCACACAAAAGCGTGGCTATGTAGAGCGTAGCAAGGCGTAATATGTGGCGCAGAGATATCATTTTACTCAATCATATTACAGTCGTAAATCGAAAATACTTCGGTAGAGTGTTCCCCCAGCCAGCCGCTTTGAGTGTGGGTGCCTGTCTGTACCTTTACGAAGTCTATCCATTGTAACTCGACACTCTTGCCATTGCTGTCGATGGCATCGCTGATGCGGAAGTGGTTGGGAACGGCTGCCGCAGAGTTGTTGTCGTCGTTGATAAGACGGTCGATGTCGCTGGCGTTGTCGGCATAACCCCAATCGTAGGCTGGATTTATCCACATTGTACCGTTGTCAGACTTGTCATAGTTGCGAGCCTCAAGGCGTGTACCATAGAGGGTGTAGCTATCCTCCTTTATCCATGCAGGGTAGTAGCTATCCTGCTTGTGTGATGGTACGCGGCTTATCTCGCCCTTTTCGCCCAAGCTGTCCTCCCATCTGACCGATGAGTTTGACTCTGTGGGGCGGAAGTAGGTTACTGAGTAGTTCTGGATAGTAGCCTCTTTGCCTGTTTCGCTGCCTTTGAGTTCGTACCAGGTGTCGTCGGGTTTGCCATTCTCGTTAGCGTCCTGCATGACCCACACAATACCAGGCTCTGACGAACCATCGAAAGAGTTGCCCTTGATAGCGAAGTCGTAACCTCCGTAGTTGTCGATGCTGTGGTCGAAACCTACAACGATATATCCGCCAAAGCCTCCGAGCGAAACATACTTCTCGGCGTTAAGGCGTTTCAGGGCGTAAGCAGCAGCCTCCGAAGCGGTATCTTCGCCTGTGAATCCTGACTTGTCCTCGTTGATGAACTGACCTGGCGCGGGGGTATATTCAAACACATAGTTGCAGGTGGCCTGTGAGTTTGTTCCCTTTGGGCGGTAGCCACCTTGTGAGGTGTCGTCACCAGCGGTGATATCTTCGTCTATATTACAAGACGAAGATACCATCACCATTAACACATACAATAAAATAAATTTCCAATTCATTAATCTTCTATCTTAAATCTTACGGCAACATCGTCGTAAGCAAAATATCCAGGTACTGAAAGTCCGTAATCACCATTCATATCCTCTGATCCCTCAAGGTTAAAGGCAACCTTTACAACCTCACCAAGAGGCGAGAGATCCCACTTTGTCCACTCAGTGACGAACTTCTTGCCCTTGTTGAGCAGGTAGAACTCGGTTGATGCAACAGGTTCTGCATCCTCGTCAAGAGAGTTGTAGCCGTAGGCTATAATCTTATATGTCGATTCGTCGCTCAAAACATAGGTCGAGCCGAAGCCTGCCGCCTGCAACTGATTATATACATAGGTGGTGTTTGTCACCCACATATGGTCAATCACGCGTGCCACACCATCGTCAAACTCAAACGAAGGCATTGTGTTGTTCATTCCATAGTCCGAATTATCCACATACCCAAAATGAGTGTTGAAATTCTCGCCGCTATGGCCACCCGATACGTTATATGCTTGAAGGTCATACATATAGTTACCCTCATTCTCCCAGTCCGAGCCGACATAGTTCGATATACCCGCGTGACCTGCGTAGTAGCCAAAATCACCCATTACAGGGTAGAACAATAGCTCGGTGTTGCCCTCGTCATACCACGAATAAGAGCCGTGACCAGAGCCATACTGACTGCTGGTTGGAATAAAGTCGCTCCAATATGAGGTAGACTCAGTGCCCTTGTAGTCCTCGTCCTCGAATGTAAGAACGCGCAACTCGTACTCCTTCTTCTTAAGAAGGGTAATCACGCGACCATCGGTAAGGGTGATGATAACATAATCATTGGTCTCCTCAATGTTCTCGAAAATAGAGTCGCCGTTTGCACCGTTTTCTCCGTTAGAGCCATTTGAACCGTTGTCGCCCTTATCACCTTTATCTCCCTTGTCTCCTTTCTCGCCATTGCGGAGAGTTACTGTTGAGCCATCGCTGAAGGTGAGTGTGTAGCCATCTTCGGTCTGCTCGGTGTTTGTGATTACCTTGCCATTGTTCAAGGCATCCACCAAAGCTGAGAGTGCTGCGATGTCGTCGGTGTTATTAGACACCTGCTGCTCTAAACTGTTTACCTTGTTCCACAAGTCGGAGTCATCATATTCGCAGGCTGTGAACACAGTTGCAGCTAATGCTACAACGCAAAAAATAAAGAACTTTTTCATACGCAAAAATGTTTTAGTTAATAAAAAGTGTTCTTTCCAGGGTGCAGAACAGCCTCTTCAAAACATCTTTGCCGTATTGTCTTAAATTATATACATGCCCAATAGGGGTATGTACAAAAGCCACCAATTGCAGTAGGGGCAAAATCTAAATTTAACGGATAAAATTAGTTTTGATTCAGCCCCGTAGTCCTGCAGGTCGTAAATCCTATAATGCAAAGGGTAGGTCTTCTGACTTATTCCATCTGTCGCGCCTTCCCAGCTTTAAGCCAGTGGCAAAGAGTGCAACAGATAAATTCCTAAAGGAATGGAACTTACAGCAACAGGTATTGTCACGGATTTTCACCGTATTCCCTATTATCCTTGAATGAAAGCCTTCAAACAAGGACCCATTTGCATTTGCAAAGGTAGTGAAAAATAATTCACGAACAAGTGATTGTGATAGTTTTTTTGTGAGTTGGTGCAAAAATGGCTATCATCTTAAATTACACCTATTTTAAATGGAGGTCATTTGCATATGCGATGAAAATATTGTAATTTCGCATCTGTAAAATTGTAATTACTTAATTATGAAAAGGTGTAAATTTATATTTTTATTAGTAGCTGTGCTTATGGTTTTTTCACAGTCGCGAGCGCAAAATGATGGTCGTAAGTTGCTTACGATTGAAGATGTGGTACTTAATCGCGAACTTTCGCCCAAGTCATTCCCTGTAAGATGGGTGGGTGAGAGTGATAGCTATGCAACTGTTGAGGGCACATCCTTGATGGCAACAGATGCAAAGAGTGGCAAGAAAAGTGTGATTATCACTTTGGATGAGATTAATGCGTTGCTTGCAACAAACTTTAAGAGCTTCCCTGGTTATGCCTTTGACGATGCCAACTCGTTTGTTGTGGGTGCGCATGGTATGCGAAATACCATTGACCTAAAGACCCGCAAGGTGGTTGCCAAACATAAAGTGCCTCAGGGTGCAAACCTCACTCGTCAGAGTGGAAAGGGTGGTCTGTATGCCTACACCAAGGAGAATAATCTCTTCTGTTTTGATGGTGAGAAGGAGTATCAGATTACAAACTTCGAGGATAAGAATATCGTTTGCGGTCAGACAGTTAGCCGCAATGAGTTCGGTATTGATGGAGGTATCTTTATCTCGCCAGATGCCAAGAAAATAGCCTTTTACAAGAAGGATGAGTCGGCTGTAACTGACTTCCCATTGCTCGATATTACTACCCGTACGGGTACATTGAAAAATATCAAATACCCGATGAATGGTATGCCATCAGAGGTGGTTAGCCTGGGCGTTTACGATGTGGCAAAACAGACCACCATCTATCTGGAAGTGACAGATTTTGATAAGGAGCGTTACCTTACAAATATCACTTGGTCGCCTGATTCTGAGCGCATATATATTCAGGTGTTGGACCGTGCACAGAAGAATGTTCACTTGAATTCATACGATGCTGCGACAGGAAAGATGATTAAAAATATTCTATCGGAGCATAACGACCGTTGGGTTGAGCCTCAGCATCCTTTGGTGTTCCTTAAGAGCGACCCCGCCAAATTTATCTACTCGACAGATAACCGTGACGGCTATTGGAATCTGTATCTTTGCGATGACGAGGGGAATGTGAAGCGTCTTACAAAGACCGACGCCAGCGTGCAGTATGTTGCGCAGGACGCAAAGTCGGTTTATTACACTTCGGCAGAGGTGTCGCCGGTTGAAAATCATCTCTTTAAGGTTGATTTGAAGTCGGGAAAGCAAACTCGTTTGACAAAGGCTGAAGGCTGGCATAATGTGTCGGTTAGCAATAGTGGAAAATACTTCCTTGATACCTATTCGTCGCTCAATGTGCCACGCGTTGTGGAGCTTGGTCGAGTTGATGGTAAGCCTGCCAATGAGCTATTCCGTGCCGAAGACCCAACCGTAGGATATAACTATGTGCCAATTGAGTTGGGTACAGTAAAGAGTGCCGATGGTAAGTATGACAACTACTACCGATTGATGAAGCCGCTGGATTTCGACCCTGCAAAGAAATATCCCGTAATCATGTATGTGTATGGTGGTCCTCACTCGCAGATGGTGAAGAATGACTATCTCGCATCGTTACGCCGTTGGGAGATGTATATGGCGCAGCGTGGTTATGTGGTCTTTGCTATGGATAATCGTGGCACATCGAATCGTGGAGCCGAGTTCGAGAAGGCTATTCACCGTCAGTGCGGTCAGGTGGAGATGGCCGACCAGATGGAGGGCATGAAGTGGCTTATGTCGCACGATTGGGTTGATAAGGAGCGTATCGGAGTGCATGGCTGGAGCTATGGAGGTTTTATGACTATATCGCTGATTACCAACTATCCCGACATCTTTAAGGTGGCCGTTGCTGGTGGACCTGTGATTGATTGGAAGTGGTATGAGGTGATGTATGGCGAGCGTTATATGGACAACGTACACAACAATCCTGAGGGCTTTGCCAAGACAAGCTTGATTGAGAAGGCGAAGGATTTGAAGGGCCAGCTTCTTATCTGCCAGGGCGCTATTGACCCTGTGGTTGTGTGGGAGCACTCGTTGAGTTTTGTAAGAGAGTGCGTGAAGAACAATATCTACACCGTTGATTACTATCCATACCCTTGCCACGAGCATAATGTGATGGGTAAGGATGCGGTACACCTCTATAACAAGATTTCAAAGTACTTCGAGGATTATTTGAAGTAAACTCGTTGGTAAGACTGCAAGCCTTGCTGGCTGGTTATAATACTTTGGGCTGTCGGACGAAAATGTTGCGGCAGCTTTTTTTGTGAAATATGTAGCTGACGCATAATTATGAGATTGAAATATGAGAAAAATTTTGCTTGTTATATATTTTTTGTCTATCTTTCGGGATGAAATTGTGATTTTATATTAAATAACCTAAAATAGAATTAATTATGGAATTATTGTTTATTGGTGGTTTAGGAACAACCGAAGTCCTTCTTATTGTCCTTGTATTGTTACTCTTGTTTGGTGGTAAGAAATTGCCAGAGTTGATGCGTGGTGCTGGTCGTGGTATCCGCGAGTTCAAGGATGCGGTGAATACAGCTACTGCTCCAGAGGATGATAAGAAACCTGCTGCGAAAGAAGAAGAGAAGGCAGAATAAGTTTGAGTTCTTTTTTTTATTTTGTTGAGGAATAATGAGTAATCATGTTGTCCACGATGAGGCAGAGATGACTTTTGGTGAGCATCTTGACGAATTGCGCAAGATATTGATTCGTGTCATTGTCGTATTTGTGCTGCTTTTTATCGTGCTTTTTACATTAAAAGGCATTGTGCTCGAAGTGGTTTTTGCTCCTATTCGTGAAACATTCCCTACAAACCGTTTGTTTGCATGGCTCTCTGAGGTGTTGAACTCTGAGGCATTACGTATCTCGCCCGACAATGTAGAGTTGTTTAATAACAAGATGGCGGGTCAGTTTATGTTACACATTAAGAGTTCATTTGTTGGCTCATTTGTGTTGGCATTCCCATACCTTATTTGGGAGTTGTGGACATTTGTAAAGCCAGCCTTGCCACCCGAGCAGCGCAAGAGGAGTATTCGCTACGCTATAGAGTGCCCTATATGGTTTGTTTTGGGTTTGCTATTTGGATATTATGTAATCGCTCCACTTGCAATTAACTTCTTGGGTAATTATCAGGTGAGTGACCAAATTAGCAATATAATTGACGTTAGCTCGTTTATGAGCACTGTTATTAGTGTTTCATTTGCGGCGGCAGTAGCGTTCCAGCTACCAATACTCATCCGCCTGTTGGCTACGATGGGTGTTGTTACGGCAGAAGGTATGCGTCAATATCGCAAGATTGCGGTTGTTGTGTTGCTTATTTTTGCAGCGATTATCACTCCACCCGATGTGGTTAGCCAGGTGCTGATTTTTATCCCTTGTTATGCGTTGTATGAGTATGGCATTGGTATAGCACAGCGCATCGAATCTCGTCGAGCAAAGGAGGAAGCTGAGTATCAGGAGGCAGTGGCTGCTGGTAAAATCCCAGCAAGCGATGATGAGTAGTTCTTTATAAAAGATATTTGCAATGGACCGATTAGGCTTTTTCAAACACGGATTGTCGGCATTGATGGATGCTGCAACAACGGTTGTGGGTATGAAGAAAGCCGTTGAATCTATGGCCGAGGCGGTGGATGAGGCGTTGAGTAACATCAAAACCGATATGTGTTTGCATTTGCCGTCGCTCGATGCCAAGATGTATGAGGATGCCAAGAATACACTTGTGGAGCTTGCTCAAATGGGATATACAACACTGGAAGTGGGCGGCTATTTTGGCGATACCATTCACGACCAGAAGGTTGCGGTGTTCAACGAGATGGTGCGTAGCGCAGGCCTAAAGGTTGTGGCAGCGCATCTGAATCGAGAGTTTAAAGCTGAGGTGGTTGAGAAGACTGAAGCGGGAGAAAGTGCACAATGCAAACCTCTTAATAATGACGAAGAGGTGGTGTCTGAGGCTCCAAAGTTCCCAGCCGAACATCAGTGGTGGACTGAGGCTTTGGATGCAGTAAAAACTCTTGGATGCAAGAGTGTAACGATGGCAAAGGTGCCAGCATTTGCTCCACAGGATGCCAAACTGATGGCAGAAACTTATGCGGCTTATTTCGAACGCATTGCCGATATGGCGCAAGAGCGAGATATGAAGTTTTGCTATCACCCTTCGGTTACAGAACTAAAGGCCGATGATGGGGAATCGTTCTTTGATCTTATAGCTCAGAAGTGTAACCCTGAAAAGGTGTTTTTTCAGATAGATACCTTCGATGCATTAGAGGCTGAAGTAGATATATTCACTTTGCTGAAGCACTACAAGGGGCGAGTGTTGTCGTTACACCTGCATGACAGAGGTGTAGTGTGTGATAGTGGTGATATAGATTTCGATAAGGTCGTTAAGTGTGGATATGATTGTGGTGTTCAAAATGTTATAATTGAACAACGATATTTTACACTTCCCCCTATGAATTGCATAGAGCGTAGCCTTCAGAATGTGACGATGCTGTCAAGTGTAAGACTGTAAGGAGCAAGAGTAATTTAGAACCGAAAAAAACTTAAAAATAACAATTTTATTAACCTAAAAATTTACAACAATGTCAAAGAAAATCTCAAGAGCTGACTTTTTGAAGACCTCAGGTGCAGGTTTGGCAGCTATGACAGTTGTTCCCGGTAACGTAATGGGAGCAGCATTTGGACACAAGGCTCCGTCTGATAAGTTGAATATCGCGGCTGTTGGTATTGGTGGTATGGGTAACGCTAATATCAGCAATGTGAAGGGTACGGAGAACATTGTTGCTTTGTGTGATACCGATTGGAATTATGCAAAGAATGTGTTTAACGCATTCCCAAAGGCTAAGCGTTTCTGGGATTGGCGCGAGATGTATGACAAGGCAGCGAACGAAATCGACGCTGTGATTTGTGCTACTCCAGACCACACTCACGCATTGGTATCAGCTCACGCTATGGAGCTTGGTAAGCACGTATATTGCCAGAAGCCTTTGACTCACTCTGTGTATGAGTCACGTCTTTTGACTAAGCTCGCAGCTAAGAATCAGGTTGCTACATCAATGGGTAACCAGGGTTCATCAGGCGAGGGCGTTGAGACTGTATGTAACTGGATTTGGAATGGTGAGATTGGTGAGGTTACTCACGTTGATGCATTCACCGACCGTCCAATTTGGCCACAGGGCTTGATGGTACCAAAGGAAGTTGATCCAATTCCAGATACATTGAACTGGGATTTGTTCCTCGGTCCTGCTAAGTATCGTCCTTACAACAAGATTTATCAGCCATGGAACTGGCGTGGTTGGTGGGATTATGGTACAGGTGCATTGGGCGACATGGCTTGCCACATCTTGCATCCTGTATTCAAGGCTTTGAACTTGGGTTATCCTACTGAGGTACAGGGTTCTTCTACATCACTTTTGACAGATTGTGCTCCACAGGCTGAGATAGTTAAGTATAAGTTCCCAGCACGTGCGAAGAAGTTCAAGGCAAAGATGCCTGAGGTTACAGTTACATGGTACGATGGTGGTTTGACACCTCCACGTCCAGAGGGATTGGAGCCAGGTAAGAACCTTAACAACGCTGGTGGTGGTGCTATCTTCTATGGTACAAAGGATATTTTGATTTGTGGTTGCTACGGTCGTGATCCATATTTGGTATCAGGTCGTGTACCTCAGACTCCTAAGCGTGCACGCCACGTCGAACTTTCACACGAAATGGACTGGGTACGTGCATGTAAGGAGAGCAAGGAGAACCGTCAGATGACAAACTCTGACTTCTCTGAGGCAGGTCCATTCAACGAGATGGTTGTAATGGGTGTATTGGCTGTTCGTTTGCAGTCGTTGAATAAGATCTTGAAGTGGGACGGTGAGAACATGAAGTTCACTAATATCTCGCCAGATGAGAAGTTGCGTATCATGATTGAGGATGGTTTCTCAGTGAACGATGGTCACCCAACATTCAACAAGACTTATACCGATCCAATCAACGCATTGGAGTTTGCTAACGAGATGATTAAGCACAACTACCGTGCAGGATGGTCACTCCCTGAAATGCCTAAATAATTGATTAACCAAATTTAAGTAAATAAAATGAAAAAGATTTTAATGATGGCTGCAATGGTTACTATGCTTGCAGGCTGTGGAACAAAGGAAGACCCTAATACAATCGTATTGTTCGATGGTACTTCATTGGAGGGTTGGCGTGGTTACAATAAGGATCATGTGCCTTCACGTTGGACTATTGAGGATGGCTGTTTGAAGTTCTCGGGCTCAGGCGGTGGTGAGGCTCAGACTGGCGAGGGTGGCGATATTATCTACGCTGCTCAGAAGTTTAAGAATTTCGAGTTGGAGCTCGAGTGGAAGGTTTCAAAGGGTGGTAACTCTGGTATCTTCTATTTGGCTCAAGAGACTGCAGGTCCAATCTACATCTCTGCACCTGAGTGCCAGGTGTTGGATAACGAGAACCATCCTGATGCACGCTTGGGCGTTGATGGTAACCGTATGTCTTCTTCACTCTACGATATGATTCCTGCAAAGCCACAGAACGCAAAGCCAGCAGGCGAGTGGAACAAGGTGAAGATTCTTTGCTACAAGGGTACTGTTGTTCACTTCCAGAATGACGAGCCTGTTGTAGAGTATCATTTGTGGACTCCACAGTGGACAGAGATGTTGCAGAAGTCAAAGTTCTCTGAGGAGAAGTGGCCAGATGCATTTGCTTTGTTGAACAACTGTGGTGGCGAGAACCGTGAGGGTTACATCGGTTTCCAGGATCATGGTGACGATGTTTGGTTCCGCAACATTAAGGTTAAGGTTTTGGAGTAAACATTTGACCGAAATAAATGTCAATCCCGCCTAATTTAGGCGGGATTTTTGTTTGAGATGGCGAAAGATATGTTGTAGAAAATTATTACTTTTGCGAATCGTCTATTTTAATATGAAACAACAAGTCCATATACTAACATCGGCTTCGGGTCTAATCCTCGAAGGCGGAGGTATGCGTGGTGTATTCACATGTGGCGTATTGGATAACTTCATGGATAGAGGCATAAGGTTTCCCTACACGGTGGGAGTGAGTGCAGGTGCGTGCAATGGCTTGTCATATATGTCGGAGCAACGAGGTCGTGCGAAATATAGTAATATTGACCTATTGGATAAGTATCATTATATTGGTTTTAAACATCTCCTAACCAAGAGAAATATAATGGATTTTGACCTGTTGTTTCATGAGTTTCCCGAGAGAATAATTCCTTATGACTATCCTCGATACGCATCTTGTAAGGAACGATACGAGATGGTGACAACCTCGTGCTTAACAGGTCAGGCGTGTTATTATGAGGAGAAACACAATCCAAAGCGTATAATCGACATTGTAAAAGCCTCGAGTAGTCTGCCCTTTGTTTGCCCTATAACCTATGTTGATGGCGAGCCTATGTTGGATGGTGGTATAGCCGATTCGATACCTTTAGCGCATGCTCGAGAGCTTGGGTATGCTAACAATGTGGTTGTATTAACTCGCAATAAGGGCTATCGCAAGCCCAATAAGCCTACGAAGGTGCCACCGCTGTTCTATGATAAATATCCAGCTTTGAAGGAGTCTATACGTCGCAGAAATGCCCTCTACAATGAGCAAATCTCCATGGTTGAGGAGTTGGAGTCGCGAGGTGAATTGGTGGTTATACGTCCGATAAACCCCATTGAAGTTAATCGCATGGAGCGTGATGTGTCGAAACTACGAGCCCTATATGATGAAGGTTATCAAGCTGCCGCAGCATTGCAGTTTAAGTAAAGATATACTGATTTGCGGCATTAAATAGCTGTAAATTAATTATTTGCCGATGCAGAGTTTTTATTTGCCCACACAGAATGTAAAATGCCGAATTTAATCTATTAGTATTCAGTGTATTACAGAATCATTCCGAAGGACAAAAGTTTATTCGGGGGACAGACAGGGGACTGCATTTTTGCAAAGAAACCAGTAAAATCTGCAAAAACGCACTTTTTTTATAATTTTTAGCATATTTGCATTTCGTTGCATGGTTAAATGACCTTTAATTGGAGCTGAAATTACACCTGCAATTGCTATTAAATTTAGTGGTTTAGTTTAGTCCAATGTATATATAGAATAGAAGTAAACTA
>JAGBTO010000058.1 GCA_017631285.1 Alistipes sp. | reverse complement strand
ACCCTCCAGCATTTGATTCTGACCATCCTTCACGATGCGCATATGAACGTGCAAGCCCGAGCCTGCCTTGCCTGTGGTGATCTTTGGAGCGAAGGTGATGTCGTAGCCATACTGATACGCAAGGTTGCGGATAATCCACTTGGCAATCATCAGCTGGTCGGCAGCATCCTCTGCCTTAACGGGCAGAAACTCAATCTCGTTCTGCTCGTAGATAAGGTCGTTGATTGAGAAGTTGCCCACCTCCGAGTGGCCATACTTAATCTGACCGCCCGCCTGTGCAATGTATACCATACACTGTGTGCGGAACTCGTTGAACTTAGCATAGGGGGCTGACTCGTGATAACCCTTCTGGTCGGTTGCAGGGAATACGCCCTCGTCGGGAGCAATCACATAGTACTCCAACTCGCCCATCGCCTGGAACTCCATTCCTGTGACCTCGTTGAAGGCACGGCACGCCTTGCGGAGGGTATTTTCAGGAGAACTCTCCAATGGCTCGCCATCCTTGTTGAAGTAAGAGCAGAGCATTGAGAGCGTTGGCAACTGTGCAAATGGGTCAAGGAAGGCTGTCGAGAAGCGTGGCAGGACATAAAGGTCGCTGCTGCCCGCCTCGATAAAAGGGAAGAGGCTTGAGCCATCCACTCGCTCACCGCAGGTGAGGATAGCATCCAGATAGGCGGCGTTATTGATTACGAAGTTCAAAGTCTTCAATCTGCCGTCGGCTGCAGGATACATAAAATTGACCATTCTAATCTCGTTCTCCTTGATATAGCGAACGATGTCGGCTTTTGTGAATTCCTTGCTTGGCTTGCCCAGAAAGGCTACAAGCGAATTTGGACACATCTCTAATTCTTGGCTCATAAGGTTATAATTTAGGTTTTTATTATCATCTTCTACAAAGTTATGATTTATTGGTTAAATCACAAAGTAGCGGGCATTTTTATTTGCAATATAGATACCGCAGACCGATGATTGGGGATACATCGCACCATTCTCCGTTAGGCTGATGCCAATCTTACCAACGTCAAGCAGTCGTGCTACGGGGAATATTGTGCGCTGGTCGGGTAGTGACGGATAACCTATGGCTGGGCGTATGCCCTCATAGCGAGCCTGGAATAGTTCTTTTACCGAAAGGTTCTCTTGGGGAGCATAACCCCACAACTCCTTCCTCACTCTTTCGTGTAGCCACTCGCTGGCAGCCTCCACCAGGCGGTCACACAGAGCCTGTAACATCAGCGACTCCTCAAGGTCACACAGCTTCCTATGCTCAAGTTCCTCGCAGAGTGATGGTGAGATAGTTACAGCAAACGCTCCTACATAATCTCCCTCGGGCGCTACAAAGTCACATAGCGACAACGCTATACCATCGGCATTTGCCTCTTTCTGGCGAGGGGTTGCAATCTCGGTGTATTTCTCTACCCCGCCACAGCAAGGACAGCCCTCGGTGTGCTTCATAAAGATACTCTTGTCATCGGCATAAGCCTCAAATAATCCTACACGAGCAACCAGCGAATGTGACGACTGCAAGCTATCAAGCATCGCCTCTGCCTCTTGCCGCAGCCTCACAGCCTCGTCGCTGTCGCTCGACAACTGCCATAGGTTGAAGAAATGTATCCAGTTGATATATGGCCTTACGTCGGCGATGGAGATACTTTCAATGCTCTTGACGCCCGTGAATGAAGGCTTTACAATCTTCTCGGCCGACCAATCGATATCAAAAGATTTTGCTTCGGTGGTTTGTGTCGTAGAATACACTTGCTGACGCATGGACTCCTGTTCAACTTTCAAGGCATTGATTATAGCCTCACGCTCTTCGCTCATGAGTTTCATTGCAATAACCGGATTTTGTGCAGCGTCTTTGACATGAAACACCGCACCGCCATATAGTGGAGCAATCTTTACCGCTGTATGCAAGGCCGAGGTCGTAGCACCTCCCACAAACAAAGGCACATCCACACCCGCCGCCTTTAACTCATTTGCTACGTGGCACATCTCGTCAAGCGAAGGGGTAATCAAACCACTCAGACCAATGAAATCAACCTTATGCTCAACGGCTGCCCTGACAATGGTCTCGGCATCAACCATAACACCCAGGTCAATGACTTCAAAATTGTTGCAGGCGAGTACTACACCCACAATATTTTTCCCAATATCGTGCACGTCGCCTTTCACCGTAGCCAGTAGATAACGCCCTGCTTTTGTGGCGTTTACAACGCTCTGTGTCGCCTCAATATGGGGCTGTAATATATCGACGGCACGTTTCATCGTGCGAGCACTCTTTACCACTTGAGGTAGGAACATCTTACCCTCACCAAAGAGCTTTCCCACCATAGCCATACCCTGCATCAGCGGCTGCTCGATGATAGCGGCTGCAGTAAGATAGGTTGCAAGTGCTTCATTTATATCTTGCTGAAGGAATTCATCATCGCCTCGTTGTAGAGCCTGTGCAAGACGTTCAGATATAGGTATTAAGCTACGGTCTTGTGTGGTTATAGGTGAGGTAATTGCCATTTCGCGATAACTTTCAGCTACTTCCATCAATCGCTCTGTGGCATCTTCTCGTCGGTAAAGAATAACATCCTCCAGCACCTCAAGTAGAACTTTAGGTATGTCTTGATACATCACAGCTGTGGATGGGTTCACAATAGCCATATCCATACCTGCTCGTATGGCGTGGTATAGAAATACAGCGTGCATCGCCTCACGCAGATAGTTGTTGCCACGCAACGAGAATGAGAGGTTGCTTACTCCACCGCTAACCTTTGCGTTGGGAAGATTTTGGTGTATCCACTCCGTAGCTCGAATAAAGTCTAGAGCATAACCGTCGTGCTCGCTCATTCCGGTTGCGATGGTGAGAATATTTGGATCAAAAATAATATCTCCTGCAGGGAATCCGATGCGTTCGGTTAGGAGTCGGTATGCTCTTTCGCAGATGGCGATGCGTCGTCGGTAGGTAGTAGCTTGACCTTCCTCGTCAAAAGCCATGATTACCAATGCAGCACCAGCGTCCTTTATCTTCTTGGCACGCTTTAGGAACAGTTCTTCACCCTCCTTGAGTGAGAGTGAGTTCACGATAGCCTTGCCCTGAATACACTTTAGTGCAGCCTCAATAACCTCGAAACGTGATGAGTCAATCATCCATGGCACACGTGCTACCTCGGGGTCAGATGCCATGAGGTTGATAAAGTGACACATCTCTTTTTGGGAGTCGAGCATAGCATCGTCCATGTTTATATCGAGTATCATTGCTCCATCACGAACCTGTTTGCGAGCAATCGATAAGGCTTCGTCAAATGCTCCCTCCTTGACAAGACGCAGGAATTTACGACTTCCTGCTACATTACAACGTTCACCCACGTTGATGAAGCCATTTCCCGTATGGAATGAGTCAAGGCCCGAGAGCCAAGCCTGTTTTGTGGGTTGTGCCTGGCGTGGCGAAAGGTTAGCCACAGCCTCGGCTATGGCCTTTATATGGTCGGGAGTAGAGCCACAACAACCTCCTACGATATTCACCAAGCCCAACTCGGCAAAATTGGCTATATGATGAGCCATACTCTCAGGGGATTGGTCATATTCTCCCATTTGATTAGGTATGCCCGCATTGGGGTAGGCGCTGACGTAGCATGGTGCGCAAGTGGCAATCTGCTTTAAGAATGGGAGCATCTGCTCGGCGCCGAATGAGCAGTTTAAACCTATACTGAAAGGTCTAAAATGAGCTATAGAACAGATGAATGCCTCCAAAGTCTGACCAGCCAACATTCTACCTGCGAGGTCGGCTATTGTTACCGATAGCATTACCGGTAGGCGTTTGTTCTTATATGAGAAAACCTCGTCGGCAGCAGAAAGAGCTGCTTTGGCATTTAGGGTGTCGAAGAGAGTTTCAATAAGAAGAACATCTACTCCTCCATCAACCAGGGCATCAATTTGTTCGATGTACGCTTCTCGTAAGGTGTCGAAATCGATATTGCGCATAGCCGGATTATCCACATCGGGAGACATTGAAGCACTCTTGCCCGTAGGGCCTACCGAGCCTGCCACGAAACGAGGCTTGTCGGGCGTGAGAGCACTCATCCTATCAGCCTCGGCACGTGCTAACTGCGCTGCAGCAAGATTTATGCGGCGTACTAAATGAGAGGTTTTATACTCCTCCTGAGATATGCGTTGTGCATTGAATGTGCAACTCTCGATAATATCTGCTCCAGCCTCAAGGTACTTGCGGTGGATTGATGAAATCACATCGGGACGAGTGAGAACGAGCATATCATTGTTGCCTGCCAAATTTACAGGGTGGGAGAAGAACTCTTCACCACGGAAATCATCCTCAGATAGATTGTGGCGTTGAATCATTGTGCCCATTGCGCCATCCAAGATAAGGATGCGCTGCTTTGCTATATCCTTGATAGTCATGTTAATATACGGCTTTGGCGATTGCTTCGATGCTTGCTGAGGCATTCATCGAGTAGAAGTGTATGCTGGCTACGTTGGCAGCCTTCAGCTCGCGAGCCTGTGTTATTCCCCACTCGATACCTAATGATTTCACATCATCATTTGACTTGCAACGGCGGAACTCTTTTGCCAATTCTTCGGGCAGGTCGATGTGGAATGTCTTAGGTAGAAGTGACTGCTGCGTGAGTGATGTGAGGGGTTTGATACCTGGAATGATAGGCACTGTGATGCCTGCTTCGCGGCAACGCTCAACAAATTTGAAATAACAAGAGTTGTCGAAGAACATTTGTGTGACGATATATTTTGCACCTGCATCCACTTTGTCTTTGAGGTGTGCAATATCGCTCTCTATATTCATGGCCTCCTCATGCTTTTCAGGGTAACCCGCTACGCCAAAGGTGAATCTCTTACCCAAAGTTTCGTGTTTTTTGTTGTTGAGCATGCATCCGTTGTTAAATTCCTCGACTTGACGGCATAACTCTACCGCGTGGGAGTGACCTCCCTCGGCGGGAATGAAACGATTGTCACCTCGTGCTCTATCGCCACGCAATACAAGTAGGTCGGTGATGCCCAAATACTCCAAATCTATAAGTTCATTTTCTAGCTCAGCACATGAGAACCCACTACAAATCATATGTGGAACAGTAGGTATGCCGTAGCGACCTTTTAGTGCAGCGGCGATGGCTACAGTACCCGGACGTGTATGCTCGGTGAAACGTTGGAACATACCATCGCCCATGTCGCGGTAAACGACTTCGGTACGGTGGGTGGTGATATTTATGTATGCTGGATTGAAAGGCATCAGTCGGTCTATGGTCTTAAATACCTGCTCGATGCTTTTGCCCCTAACGGGAGGTAGTACCTCGAATGAAAATGCCGTAGTATGTTCGGTAGAGAGAAATTCTGCAACGCTATTCATAACCTAACCTATTATTTAATGCAAAAATATAAATTTTTCTGAATAGTTATGTATTGATGATGCTATAAATATTACTCTTTGCCGAGAATAATATCTCTGGTTTTGATGTATCTTTGTCCTTGGAATAAGACTTTACACTATTTTATTGTTATGGAGCAAGATATAATGAAGGATAAAAAGGTCGCACTATGGAATGCAAATTATACCAAGGCATGGGTATCAAATTTTATGATATTCTTCTCTTTTATGTTGCTTACGCCACTTTTGCCTCTCTATATGGCAGAGGAGTTTGGGGCAGACAAGGATTTAATAGGTTTAGTTTTATCAGGATATACTCTGACAGCTTTGTTGGTACGACCTTTTAGTGGCTATTTCGTTGATAGCTTCCCTCGAAAAGTAGTTCTGTTGGTTGGCTACTTTTTCTTTATGGCTTTGTTTGCAGGATATGTAGTGGCTGGTACGGTGGTTCTATTCGCTATTGTGCGCACTCTGCATGGTTTCCCATTTGGTGCTACGACGGTGGCTAATAGTACGGTAGCCATAGATGTGTTGCACCCTTCACGTCGAGCTGAAGGTATAGGATATTATGGTTTGAGCAACAACATAGCTACGGCAATAGGGCCTTCGGTGGCTCTATTGATATATCAGGTGTGGGAAAGTTATGACTTACTATTTGCTCTGTCGTTTATTGTTGCTTTGTGTGGATTGATTATCAGTGCTACGCTGAAACTTCCTAAAAAAGAGATAATTAAAGACAAACAGCCAATTTCGCTTGACCGTTTTTTGTTGCTTAAGGGATGGAGCTTGGGCATTGCCATGTGTTGCTACTCATTCTCGTATGGCGTGCTTGCGACATATTTGGCTATTTATGGAAAGGAGGAACTTGGTATAACAGGTGGAACAGGACTATTCTTTATGATTCTGTCAATCGGATTGATATGTTCACGTTTGGTAGGTAGTCGGACTTTGCGTAAGGGGAAAATTGTGGAAAATGCCTCGTTCGGAGTGATGGTATCGGTGTTCGGGTACTTGCTTTTTGCCGCAGTTCATAACTTGTGGGGGTACTATGGTGCAGCGCTTATCATAGGCTTGGGTAATGGGCATATGTTTCCTGCTTTTCAAACCATGTTTATCAATCTCGCATCGCACGAACAACGGGGAACGGCTAACTCAACCCTACTTGTATCGTGGGATATAGGCGTTGGCTTAGGAATACTTTTGGGTGGTGCACTTGCTGAGTATTGGGGCTATCACTCGGCTTTCTGGGGAGCATGGGTTGTGAATCTTCTGGGAGTTGTATTTTTTTTGGTTGTCGCCAGGAAATTATATCTAAAGTATAGGCTAAGATAAAAAGATGGAGCTCCGAAATCCGGGAGCTCCATCTTTTTATCTTGAATTTATTCCAAAGGCTTCAGCACACACATTGCCTCCATGAGCATACATCCCGAAAGGTGTGATGTAAGTGGTACATCATTAATGCCTGCAGGTGCCTCCCACCACTTACCTCCGTATAGTTTAGTCTTGGGGTTGATGCCATTTTCAGCCATCGAGGTAGCAAGATGCGTGAGGTAGTTGTGGAACTTGGTGCGGGTAGCAATGTCCAGGGTCTCATCGTTTATGAGCTTTACGAAATAGCGGAAGAAAATACCGTGAAATAGACCTCCGTCGCCGCCTGCGGCATCGTCCAAAACACCATTGTTGCGACTCATATTGTCGATGACATATGTGGCTGCCAGCACTGCATCATCAAGGTATTGCTTCTCGCCCGTAATTTTATACAGCTCGTGTGCCGCACCGAGGAACGTGCCCTGATTGTAGGTGAAAATCCATCTTCTATTCACCATGCCTCGGCGGTTGATGTTGTCTGCTACAGCGCCGCTATCTTTGTCGAAAAGTACTTCTCGTAGCCAATGGTAAATCTTCTTCGCCTCGTTGAGATACTCCTCGCGAGTTTTACCCCCTTCAAGTCCAGCCTTGTCGTAGAAATTGTATAGTCGAGCCGCAATAAGAGCTGCAGGACCGTTCGAGCAGGCGTTCTTTGACTTGGCAACATCGGTCTTCCATGTTATACCGCCATACCAGGGAGCCTCATCTTCGGGACCCCATGTTGTCCATATCCATTGGTCGTACATCTGACGAGCTTTTTCGATATACATCTTCTCGCCTGTGCTCTCCCACATGCGTATTTGCGCCAAGGTAATCCACTCCATATCATCTACAAAAACATTCCACCACGCATCTTCGGGTCGGCCCGAGAAGTTGTACTTGGGTGCTCCCTCCCACCAAAGTGGGTAGAGATCGAGGTATTGTTTCTTGCCCGAACGCATATAAGCATCTACTATAACATCCATGGCATGAGCCTGAGGCCAATAGTGATTTGTGGTGAGATTTGAAAGATTACTACCGTAATTGAAGTAGTAACGCTTCTCAAAGCCTTTGAAGTTGGCACCCCAGAAATGCTTAACAAGGGCTTGCGACATCCCTTCAGCCATCTTATGCCAATATTTTGGGTTATGGGGCTTGGCGTTGTGTTGTTCTTTCTCGGCTGCAGCCATAGGTTCAGCAGCAACTGTTACTTGTGCCGACAAGCTGATTGCTAGCGTAAGCACGATTAATAACATCTTTCTCATAAGTTAATAGTATTTAGTAGTTTAATATTTAGTCCTAATGAAGAATATTGAGTGGTGTTAGAGGATTAAATAAACTCTTGCTTTGGAAAGGGGATATGAGTGTCACTAGTTAAGTCCCTACCCAATTCTTGTTAAGTTAAAACTCAAAGAGCGGTAAGCGGGACTCGAAACTCGTGCAAGCACGAGTGAGCCGTGAATTTATATTTACACCCCCGACCCCTGAAAGGGGAGGTGAGGGTCACGGGGTAAGTCCCTCGCCAATTTTTAAGTTAAAACTCAATGAGCGGTAAGCGGGACTCGAAACTCGTGCAAGCACGAGTGTGCCGTGAATTATATTTACACCCCCGACCCCTGAAAGGGGAGGTGAGGGTCACGGGGTAAGTCCCTTTCCAATTCTTGTTAAGTTAAAACTCAAAGAGCGGTAAGCGGGACTCGAACCCGTGACCCTCGGCTTGGGAAGCCGATGCTCTACCAACTGAGCTATTACCGCAAATGGTTATGGGTGAAAAACTATACAAATATAGTGAATTTTCATT
>JAGBTO010000057.1 GCA_017631285.1 Alistipes sp. | reverse complement strand
CTTTTGATGCACACTCGCGTAAGAGGTGATTATCGCGGCAAGGAGGATGTAATTCAACGCACAAACTGCTTCACCGAAATAAATGTGATAGATAACTACGCCCCCGTACGCAAGACAACGGTAAAGGTTGTCGATACCGAGGGTAAGGCCGTCGAGGGAGCATTGGTTGAGTACAAGATTTTCAACTATGGCGAGTTTAACTCCGTTGTGAAGCTCCATACCGACTCATTTGGCCAAAGCACTATCCACAGCGGCTTGGGAGATATGCTCGTGTGGGCATCTTGCGATGGCCGCTTTGGCTTTGGCAAACTCACTGAAGAAGAACTGACCATCTGCCTGAAATATAAGGATGGAGATACATTCTCATTCACCGAAGATATCATCCCTCCCGCACAGGGTGAGCTCCCCGTCAAACTCACCGAGGAGCAGATTGCACAAAACAAAGTACGCCTCGCACACGAGGACTCGATACGTCTGGCATACGTTGCAACATTCCCAACGAGAACAACCCTCGATGGATACACTCCACGCGAGCAGCGTCTGATAATCGGAGCAAGAGGAAACTGGCGAACAATAAAGACCTTTATTGATACCAAGCAGGGCGAAGAGCGTCAGCGCGCATTGGCTCTACTGGAAAATATCTCGGCTAAAGACCTGCACGACACGCAGCTGGAGATTCTTAACGACGCATTGAGCTCTACCCGCAAGGCTGAATTAGATGCCATCTATTGCCGCTATATACTCTCACCTCGCCTCGCTCAGGAGTTCCTGCAACCTTACCGCTTGCAAATACGCGAAACACTCAGTAAGGAGATTGGCACCGACGACCCATCGGCTCAGAATATCATTGCATGGTGTGTTGAGAATATCGCCCTGTGCGACGAGTACAACCCCATTGCATTGCAGACCACCCCTGCAGGAGTGTTACGTCTGCGTGCAGCAGACTCCGCATCAAGAGATAGGTTCTTTGTGGCAGCGTGTCGCTCATTCCACATCGCAGCACGACTTAATCCACAAGACCAGCGTCCCGAATACCACAACGGCAGAGAGTGGGTGAAGGTTGAGATTGGCGACAAGGTGGCAGAGCAGGTATCCAACAAGGGTAAACTCGTTTTGCACTACGACCCAACCAAAGTGCCAACCATCTCCAAGCCAAAGTATTCGAGCCACTACACCATCTCGCGCATCGAGGATGGCGTGTGTCAGGTAATACGTTTTGACCGAGATTTGTCGGTAGATATGGGTAGCAAGGCCTCAGATTTATTGGCAAGCTCGGTGGAGCTGGATGAGGGGTATTATATGCTATCAACGGGCAACCGCATGGCCAATGGCAGCATACTCTCATACAACACAACATTCCGCATCGAAAATGGCAAAAAGACCGACATCGAGCTCGTCATTCGCCCCGCCGAGGATAATATTGGCGTCATAGGCTCGATGGATGCCGAGAAACTGTATCTTCCCGAAGGCGAAGAGGTGGAACGTTCACTGCTCGCCACAACGGGACGTGGTTATTTCCTCGTAGCTGTGATGGGTACTGTCGATGAGCCCACAAACCACGCTATGCGAGGCATAGGTTCAATAAGTGAGGATTTGAATAAATGGGAGCGACCAATCATTATACTCTCTCGCTCGAAGGAGGATGCCAAAAAACTTAATCGTGAGCCTCTGGCGGCACTAAAGCCACACTACGGCATAGATGTAAATGAGAAAGTTGCCGAGATGCTTTGCGCGGGCTGCGACTCCACATCCAACCAACTTCCTATCATTGCCATCTGCGACACATTCGGCAGGGTGGTCTATTTCTCACAAGGCTACAACACCTCAATAGGCGAACAGCTAAAGAGTGTTATTCACAAGCTCTGATATAATCTCATATCGAGAGCGTCGGAGCAAACCCTTACCGTCGCCATCAGCCGCAAAACTCAACTTTGGAGTGGCGAAGGCCTGGTCGGGAATATTGGCAGCAGCTGTGGAGTGAAACTCTGTGGCTGCTGTTATCTTTTCTATAATTGCAACATTGTTTGGTCGAATACCGGCCCCAGGCATAATGATTATGCGTCCTACGGCTTGCGCTACCAGCTGGGCAATATATCTGGCACCCTGCTCGGCATCCTGCTCCATGCCAGAGGTGAGCAGGCGACTGCATCCCAGCGTGATAATATCCTCCAACGCCCTCTCGCCGTTGCGGCATACATCAAAGGCACGGTGGAACGTAACGGACATACCCTGTGCTGCCGCCATTAACTTGCGACAAGCCACCATATCCACATCGCCGTCTGCGGTCAAAGCACCTATCACCACACCATCAACACCCACCTCGCGGCAAAACTCTATATCGTGGCACATAGCCTCTACCTCATCTTCGCTATAACAGAAACCGCCCTCGCGAACACGAATCAACACATTGACCTTAATACGGCTTACAGCAGCCACCACCGAGCGAATAACCCCATAACTCGGTGTGAGGCCACCCAATGCTATGGCACTACACAGTTCTACGCGATAAGCCCCTGCACGCTCAGCATCGAGCACCTCCTGAAGTGAAGAGCAACAAACCTCTACTTTACGCATATTCAATAGCGTTTTTTAATCTAATTTTCTTATTCAGCAAAGATAACACATATATAGTAATATAGTGTAAATTACAAACCAAAATGATTCCTCAACAACTGAATAAGCATAATCTACGAGTGTATAAAATAAAACCAGAGAGGAATCTCGCCAATTAGCAAGAACCTCCCTGGTAAGTATAAAATAGTTGTAGGCGATAATATTATATCAAGCCCTCAACATTACCATCCTCGGCAAGATTGATGTTATATGCCTGAGGAGTCTTGCTAAGACCTGGCATACGCATAATATCACCTGCCAAAGCCACGATAAATCCACTACCGGCATTGAGCTCAATATCCTTAATGTTAATTTCGAAGCCCTCAACCGAACCATAGCGTTTAGCATCGGCACTGAACGAGAACTGCGTCTTGGCGATACATACAGGGAGGTTATTCATACCCCACTTCTCCAAAAGATCAATCTGCTTCTTTGCCTTAGGACCAAAAACCACCGAACCAGCGCCATAGATATTCTTGGCTACCTTGGTAATCTTATCCTTGATGCTATCCTCAAGTTCGTAGGCATACTTCATTGGCTGAGATGGCTGTGTCTGAATTAACTCCACAGCAGCCTGTGCAAGCTCGGCAGCACCAGCACCACCTTCAGCATAAGCATTGTTAATTACGCAACGTACGCCCATCTGCTCGCAATGCTTGATAACCATAGCAATCTCCTCGTCGGTATCGCTTACAAAACGATTGAAGCAAACCAAGACTGTTTGACCAAACTTCTTGAGGTTAGCCACGTGACGGTCCAAGTTAGCAAAGCCCTGCTGCAAGCCCTCGGCATTAGGTAACTTAATATCAGTCTCTGGTACTCCACCATGCATCTTCAGCGCCAATGTCGAGGCAACAAGGACTGTAAGGTCGGGCTTAAGTCCTGCCTGACGACACTTGATGTCGAAGAACTTCTCGGCACCCAAGTCGGCGCCAAAGCCAGCCTCGGTAACAGTGTAATCGGCATGAGTCATAGCCATCTTGGTAGCAATTACCGAGTTGCAGCCATGTGCAATGTTGGCAAAAGGACCACCATGGATGATTACAGGATTATGCTCGGTTGTCTGCACAAGATTTGGGTTGATGGCGTCCTTCAACAAGGCTACAACAGCACCCGTAATACCAAGGTCATTAACAGTAAGAGGAGTGTCATCATGACGCACACCAAGGACAATACGACCAATACGTTCGTACAAGTCATCTACATCACGTGCAAGACACAAAATAGCCATGATTTCCGATGCTGGAGTGATGTCAAAACCTGTCTCGGTCGGAATACCATTTGTTGAGCCACCCAAACCTGATACGATATTGCGCAATGAGCGGTCGTTCATATCGAGCACACGACGCCACATAACTCGCTTCAGACCCACCTGCTTTGAACGGTTGTGGTAGAGGTAGTTATCAAGCAACGCTGCGATAAGATTGTTGGCTGAAGTGATAGCATGGAAGTCACCTGTGAAGTGTAGGTTGATATCCTCTGATGGCAACACCTGAGTATAACCGCCACCTGTAGCTCCACCCTTCATACCAAAGCAAGGACCGAGTGAAGGTTCACGAAGAGCTATGATAGCCTTCTTGCCAATATGGTTCAGACCCATACCAAGTCCAATGCTTACAGTTGTCTTACCCACACCAGCCTTTGTTGCAGTGATAGCTGTGACCAAAATAAGATGGCTCTTTGCTACCTTTTCATCATCAATCAACTTGTATGGCACCTTGGCGATATACTTGCCGTAGTTAAATACATCATCCTCAGGGAAACCTACCTGAGCAGCAATCTCGCGTATATTTTTCAATTTTGTCTCGCGAGCAATCTCGATATCGGTCTTCATAATTTTGTGTTTTGCTATATTTAATTAATAATCTTTGCGTGTAAATATAATAATTGAGCGAAGTTAAGCAAAATTTATGAATTTCTAGGTTCTTTCCCAATAATTTATTGGAATTAACAAAAATTACATCTTCAACTACCTCGGATTGGCTATTTATAGCCCGACATTAACCATGCGGCGTGGATGTAAAAACATAATACACTACGGCATTAAGTTGCTGCTTTATCTGGGTTGGATTTATAACGAATGTATGGCCCGATAAGAAGGAAACGAAGTAAAGAATTCCACATTTTTCACTATCTTTGTTGCTGGTATGAGGAAAAACCCGCCCTGAAGATGAAAAGAGTTATATACATATTTACACTTATCACAGCCTTGGCTTTCAACGCCTGCATCAACGATGACATCCCCCAAAGAGCAGAGAAAGTCAATGTTGGCGATGTACTACCCGATTTTTCAGCCCAGATGAGCGATGGGACTATGGTTACAGGGGAGTCTTTAAGGCAAGCGGTAGCTGTTGTGGTGTTTTTTCACACCTCCTGCCCCGATTGTCGGCAGCTGTTGCCACAGATTCAAACTCTGTACGATGAGTATTCGTCTAAAGGTGTCGCCTTTGCGCTAATTAGCCGCGAGGAGGACTCAACCACAATATCAACTTTTTGGGAGGAGCACAATTTGACTATGCCTTATTCGCCTCAGAGCGACCGTGCTATATATAATCTATTTGCCAATTCTCTAATTCCAAGAGTATATGTCAGCGACAAGAAAGGTGTTGTGCAAAGCGTGTTCACAGACAATCCTGTGCCTTCTCACGATGAGATTAAAGACGTTTTAGACGAGTTGTTATG
>JAGBTO010000056.1 GCA_017631285.1 Alistipes sp. | reverse complement strand
CCCGCCAAAGCTCTCAAAGGCAGATATTGAGCAGCTACGCATCAAGGCAAAGAGTTACCTCCCCTCCAGAGTTGCGGAGATAGCACAGCAATATAGCTTTTGCTACGGAAGGGTAACCATCCGCGCTTCTCGCTCGAAATGGGGATGTTGCACAGCACAAAACAATCTTTCATTAAGCTTGTTTTTGATGCTTTTGCCTCACCACCTACAAGATTACATCATCGTACACGAACTTTGTCACACCGTTCACCACAATCACTCGGCGAAGTTTCACTCCTTGGTGGATAGATGTTTACAAGGCAGAGAAAAGGAGTTTGCAAAGGAGTTAAGGCTCTATAATATACCATAATGGATAGGATGATTGACATATTCTCCTCGCTCGGCAACAGACTGAGTCACTTCGGCAAGGATTCCGCATCGCTGGAGGTGATTCATCGTGCAATGGTGGAAAATCCTTGGTTTTCGAAAGCTGACATACTGATGGCAATAGATGCCATTTGTAAAGAGTTCCTTGACCGCGACAAGCTACAAAAGTGGACAAATGCCTACCACAAAACAGAACCTAAACGAGTGGGAATCGTTATGGCAGGTAATATTCCATTAGTTGGATTTTACGACCTGCTTTGCGTACTAATGGCGGGGCACAC
The DNA here is from genome assembly GCA_017631285.1 of Alistipes sp. Lineage (GTDB taxonomy): Bacteria > Bacteroidota > Bacteroidia > Bacteroidales > Rikenellaceae > Alistipes. The sequence continues at coordinate 10,931 of JAGBTO010000056.1, read as the reverse complement.
AGCGATAGTAAAGCCTTCGAGTAAGGATAAGGTTTTAACAGAATACATCATCGAGCAGTTGCAGGATATTGAGCCAACAATCGCCATTGAGCCATTCAGCGATAAATCTCAACCCGACATGGTTATTGCCACAGGTGGCGACCAAGCGGCACGCCATTTCCAGAGCCGATATGCCGATATTCCCACACTTATTCGTGGTTCACGTCATTCAGTGGCGGTACTTTCGGGCAAGGAAAGTGCGACGGAGCTAACGGATTTAAATCGAGATATATTCTCTTACAACGGCTTGGGATGCAGAAACATATCGTTGATATTCCTACCCGCAGGCAAGGAATTAAAATTTATTCCGCCATCGCCAAACCCTATGATGCAAGGAAACTACGCTCACAACAAGGCTCTTAAAACAATGCTCGGCATACCATTCACCGACCTTGGTGGATATTTAATGGTCGAGAGTTGCTCATTTTCAAACGATATAAGCCAGATAAACTACTGCTACTACCATAACGTACAGGAGGTTGAACATTGGATAGACGAGAATGATAAAAGTTTACAATGTATTGTTTCTAATATTATCCACCACCCACGCCGAGTGGAGTTCGGCAAAGCACAATACCCAACACTTTGGGATGTAGCAGATGGAGTAGATGTAATGAACTTTTTAACTCAACAATAATGGAGAAGATTTACGATTTTGACAGCTATATTGAGCGCCGTGGTACGCACTGCGTCAAGCACGATGCTCTGAAGGATAACTTCGGACGCGACGATCTTATCCCACTTTGGGTAGCTGATATGGATTTCCCTACGCCCGACTTTATCCGCGAGGCGTTGCATGAAAGACTGGAGCACCCAATTCTTGGCTACACTGTGGAATACGACGGTTACTGGCAAAGCATCAAAAATTGGCTCATGCTGCGTCACGGTTGGGAAGTAGAACGTGAATGGATGCGTTACATTCCCGGTATCGTAAAGGGTATAGGTATGGTTATCAACCGCTTCACACAGCCTGGCGATAAGATTATCATCCAACCTCCCGTATATCATCCATTCCGCCTTGTACCCGAGCATAACGAGCGCGAGATTGTGATGAACCCACTCCGCAAGACCGAATATGGCTACGAAATGGATTTCGAAAATTTGGAACAGGTGATTGACGAGAAGTGTAAGGTGTTGATTCTTGCCAATCCTCACAATCCTGTGGGCATCACCTGGAGCCGCGAGACACTTGCTCAGCTGGCAGATATCGCCGTAAAGCATAACCTCGTGGTTATCTCGGACGAGATACATTGCGATATGCCACTCTACGGCAACCGTCACATACCTTTTGCAACCGTTTCGGAGAATGCAGCACGTTGCAGCATCACATTCGGAGCACCATCAAAGACCTTTAATATTGCTGGTATTGTAAGTTCGTACTGCATTGTGCCAAACGAGGAGCTTCGCAACCATTTCTTCAGCTACCTAGCGGCAAATGAGTTCGATATGGCTACAATCTTCGCTATGACAGCCACCGAGGCAGCCTTCACCAAGGGCGAGGAGTGGAGAAAGCAGATGACTGCATACATTGAGGGCAACATCGACTTTGTGGATGATTACCTGCGAACAAACATCCCCGAGATTTCAATTATGAAGCCACAAGCCTCATATTTAGTATGGATAAACTTCTCAGGTTTAGGCCTTGAGCATAGCGCACTGGTGGATATGCTTATCAACAAAGCTCACCTTGCAATGAACGACGGAGCTATGTTCGGCAAGGAGGGCGAGCAGCATATGCGCCTGAATGTCGGTACGACACGCGCCATTTTGAAGCAAGCACTCGACCAGCTTAAAGATGCCGTAAACGAAATTAAAAAATAAAAAGATATGATTTTCAGATTTAGAATGCTCAGCGACGAAAATGACAACTTCGTTCGCGACTTTGAGATTGCGGCAGATAATACTCTGCTAGACCTGCATGACTTCATCATCAAGATGTTGCGCTATGACCAGTGTATGGCATCGTTCTTCACCGCAGATGACCGTTGGGAGCGTCTTCAGGAGTACACATATATGGATATGGATGGCGGTATGGGCGACGGCGGTAATGGTATGCCCCAACCCATGGCGACAGCTGTTTTGGAAGATGTATTAACCCACCTCCACGACCGACTCATCTATGTCTTCGACCCATTCACCCAACGAGCTTATTACATAGAATTAATTGAGGCAAAAGAGCCTCAGAAGGGAATGGAGTATCCACGCCTGCAGTTTGCCCACGCCTCAACACCCGATCAATATGACCCTGAGGAAAATGAGGAGGGTGGTTCAATCTTCGATGAGATGATGGGCGATTACAATGATTTTGATGGCGACGACAACTACGATGACGAATATTAATCCTTTACAATAAACAAGATGGATAAAACATTGATAGTCATAGCAGGAGCAACCGGGTCGGGAAAGAGCGACTTGGCAATTGACATAGCCCTGCACTATCATGCTCCAATAATCTCAACCGACTCGCGTCAATTCTACCGTGGCATACCGATAGGTACAGCCCAGCCCAATGCAGAACAGTTGCAAACTGTTGAGCATCATTTTATAGCATCGCATGAACTAACACAAGACTTTAATTGTGGGGCTTATGAACAAGAAGCTATGCAAAGGCTGGAAGTATTATTCCAGAAGCATGATTACGTCATCGCCGTTGGTGGTTCAGGGCTGTATATCAAGGCATTATGTGACGGAATGGACGATCTGCCAGAGGTAGATGCTACATTGCGAGAACAACTCATGGCCGACATCAAACAATTCGGTATAGACGCTATGGCAGAGCGACTTAGAGAACTTGATCCGGCATATTACGAGGTTGTGGATAGAAAAAATCCAGCGAGAGTATTGCGAGCCTTGGAGATATGTATAGGCACAGGTATGCCCTACTCCACATTACGTACCGGAGTAAAGCGCAAACGCCCATTCAACATCATTAAAATTGCCACAGACATGGATAGGGCATTATTATATGAGCGTATAGACCGACGTGTAGATATAATGGTTGCTCAGGGTTTAGAACAAGAAGCTAGATCGGTATATCATTTAAGAGATTTAAACTCATTGCAAACTGTTGGCTATCGTGAGATGTTTGACTATTTCGACGGTACCATATCGCGAGATGAAGCCATTGATCTTATAAAGCGTAACTCGCGCCGCTATGCCAAGCGACAAATGACATGGTTTCGTCGTGACAATAAATTTGCATGGTTTAATCCAGCAGAAAAAGAAAAGATTATAGAATATATAGATGCAAAGGTTTGCGAATTAAAATAATTTTGTTACTTTTGCCACGTCTTACCTAAAGTAAGGGTTGCTCGAATGGTGGAATAGGTAGACACGCCGGACTTAAAATCCTGTGGACAGCAATGTCCGTGCCGGTTCGATTCCGGCTTCGAGTACGGAAAGAGAAACTGCGGTTTCTCTTTTTTTTTGTTTTGTGGTAGTTGATGTTGGGACTTTTGTGAGTATGCGAGGGCTTGCAACTTCAGTTGCGGCGCTTCGATTCCGGCTTCGAGTACCAAAAAGGGTGTACAACATGGTTGTACACCCTTTTTATTTAACTGGTTCGGTATGAATTGTCACTATAGTATTCTCGCCAAATCTCTGCTTGATTAACTTCTCCACAATAGATGTAGTCTGGTGAGCATTATATAGTGAGAGTGAACCATCCATGCGGATGTGAGCCTCAATAGCATAGTGACTACCTATGCGACGCGTACGCAAATGATGAGGAGAAGAGACTCCTTCAACAGAGAGTATTATCTGTTCGATTTCTTGCTCAACATCTTCTGGAAGCGAGTGTTCAAGCAATTCATCCAGACTATTTTTTATAATAGATATTGCCACCTGCAATATGAAAACACTTACCACGACTGCGGCTACAGGATCAAGCACACGCCACTTCTCGCCACCAAACATTGCACCGCCAATTCCCAACAAAGCTCCTATCGAAGAGAGTGAGTCACTGCGATGATGCCATGCATTAGCGACAACGACTTGCGAACCAAGCCTACGACCTTTAAATACTGTATATTGGTATAACACCTCCTTTGCAACAATCGAAACGACTGCCGCAATAAATGCTACCGTACTTGGTGCAGGTAACACTTCGCCATGAAATACCTTTAAGATGTTTTTTATGCCACTAACACCTATGCCGATAGCAACAACAAATAACACACACCCGATAATTGCACTTGCCAAAGTCTCAAACTTACCGTGACCATACTTGTGGGTACAATCTGCCGGTTTAGACGATATCCTTACAAATGCAATAACAATAATATCTGAAACAAAATCAGAGAACGAGTGCACAGCATCGGCTATCATAGCTGCGCTATGCCCTAAAATGCCGGCAACAAATTTAAATATCAGCAACAAAAGATTTACGATGCCGCCAATAATCGTTACTCGGTATATCTCATATTCTCGAGTGTGTTTAACCATACCTCTACTTATTCAAAAATTCGGCCAGCTGACGCACAGCTCGACCTCGATGCGAAATCGCATTCTTATCCTCGGCGCTCATCTCGGAAAATGAAAGATCATATCCCTCGGGGGCAAACAGTGGATCGTAACCGAAACCTCCTTCACCACGTTCGCATGTAAGTATTATGCCCCTCACAACACCTTCAAAAAGATGTTCTTTCCCATCGATAATCAGCGCCATAGCGGTACGGAACTGTGCATTTCGATTTTCCACACCCAACATACGCTCAAGCAACAATCGTTTATTTGCCTCGTCGTCGTGACCATCTGTGGCATATCGAGCCGAACGTACTCCCGGTTCTCCACCCAGAGCATCAACTTCCAATCCCGTATCATCAGCGAAACAACTCAACCCAGTACGAGAATATATATAACGAGCCTTAACAAGTGCATTACCCTCAAGCGTAGGCTCATTCTCGGGAATATCCTCGGTAATACCACACTCTCGCAACGACACAATTTCAAATCTATCGCCCACCGTTTGCTGCACCTCACGCAACTTATGAGCATTGTTTGTTGCAAAAACTAACTTCATATCTATCTTTTAAAACGATTAACAATCAATGCTAAAGCCCCATCGCCTGCAACATTGCAAGCAGTACCGAAGCTATCCATAGCGATATACAACGAGATCATTAACGCCTGATCCGAGGGCGAGAAACCGAGCATGGTGGTAAGCACACCAAGGGCAGCCATAATAGCGCCACCAGGAACACCAGGTGCTGCAACCATAGTAATACCCAACATAAATATAAATCCTGCAACCTGGGCGAAATCATATTCTATACCCTGCATCATCATTAGGGCCAACGCACACGCTACAATCTTGAGCATACTACCCGACAGATGAATAGTAGCACACAATGGAACGACAAAGCCTGCGACATCTTCGCTCACTCCCATCTTCTTAACTTGCGCCAACGTAATGGGGATGGTCGCTGCTGAAGATTGCGTTCCAAGAGCAGTAAAGTAAGCTGGGAGCATGGTCTTTAGCATCTTAAAGGGATTCTTACCTGCAATAGCACCTGCAACGACATACAAAACTACAAGCCACAGCACATGTAACACAAAGATGACGGCAATAATCTTTACAAATACGTTCATAACACGAAAGACTTCACCCGAAGCTGTCATATTATAAAAAATGCAAAAGATAAATATTGGGAGCAGAGGAATAACTACATTATCAATAGTCATCACCACAACATCGCGCAATTCATAGGCTATTTGGCGTAATTTATCGCCCTTAACATATGCCAAACCAAGGCCAAACAAGAAAGCGATAACCAATGCTGTCATTACATCCATCAAAGGAGGTATCTGAATTGAGAAATACGGAGTCAGCGATGAACTTTGGGATGTAAGTTGCTGTATTGCAGAGCCATCAATTAGCGAAGGAAAGATAGTTGCACCTGTGAAATAGGATATAAAACCAGCAACAACAGTTGAGCTATATGCCAACAAAGCTGTGAACGCGAGCATACGACCTGCTCCTAACCCAATATCAGCAATTGAAGGTATAACCAAACCCACAATAAGAATAGGAATAAAGAATCCTAAGAATTGGCTGAATAGGTCATTAAAGGTAAGCAACAAACGCGATTCAGGCAAAAAGCTACCTAATGCCACACCTATTATAATTGCGATGACTACACGAGGCAATAAGCCCAATTTCAATTTTTTCACTGCATGTAATATTATTAGTTACTACCCTATTTCTGGTTCTAATTGTTCAAGACGTAAATCGGCGGCAATCTTATCAATAATGGTCTTCACCAAAGTATCCAACTCAGAACCTACTGTATAGTCGGCTGCAGAGACGAAGTTAACACGATTATCACGAACCAAAGTATTCATCTCCTCGCGTTTACTCTCATTATCGGGATTATATACCGCAATAGAGTGTCCACCGTAGTTCTTAACAAGGCGCATACATGGAATGTCGGTTGTACCATCACCAACATAAATCATACGCTTGAAAGGAACAGGGCGAAGTTTCTCTTCCATATATTGATTAACCTTAAAGGTGTCATAAACCGACTCTACACCCTTGTTTATTTTAAAGATAAACTGAGTTTTATTGGTATAATTTACAGCAACTGCAGGCCAATAGGCAATACCATCAACATTATATAGGAATGAGCATGCGTAAATGTGCTTAAATTCGTTGGCAATAGATGTTCCTTCGATAATCTCCTTCATACCAGATGAGTTGATATAATGTAAAAGTCTAATACCTCGTTCTGCAGCATAGGCATTCATGCGGGGAAACCATCCCTCAACGCCATTAAAAAAGAGTATTTTGCGTCCTGATTCCTGGAAAGCCTCACGGCGAAGCGACAAACCTTTACTTTGTGCCTCTTGAATCATTCGCGCCATATAAGTCAATACAGGGTCGGCGTCTTGCGTCTCGGCAAGAACATTAGCCGCATTCCAGAACTCTTTATTACTCTTGCCAACGGCAGGAATAAAATCATACTCCTGCATATTTCCAGGTGAGAGTGTACCATCGAAATCGTATATCAAAGCTACGGTATGTTCCATATTTTTTTTAGTTTTAAGTTGTATCTAACAAATATACTAATTGGATTTCAAAATTCAAAATAAAAAGGGATACTGCAGTGCAATATCCCCATAAATTAACAAATACTTATTGCTACTTATTTTTTACATAATTATCAATAGCCTTGGCAGCCTTACGACCTGCACCCATAGCCAAGATAACCGTAGCAGCACCAGTAACAGCATCGCCACCAGCAAATACGCCCTCACGAGAGGTTGCGCCCCATTCATCTGCCACGATACATCCACGACGATTAGTCTCAAGACCCGCCGTTGTGCGCTTCAAAAGTGGGTTTGGAGATGTTCCAAGCGCCATTATAACCACATCACACTCAACAACAAAATCTGAGCCAGCTTTCTCAACAGGAGAACGACGACCGCTATCATCAGGTTCACCAAGTTCCATCTCAACACAATTCAATCCTGTAACCCATCCTTTATCGTCACCAAGCACAGCCGTTGGATTAGTGAGCATTCTAAACTCAATACCCTCCTCCTTTGCATGATGAACCTCCTCGCGACGTGCTGGAAGCTCAGCCTCGGAACGACGATAGACAATAGTCGCATCAGCACCCAAACGCTTGGCTGTACGCACGGCATCCATCGCCACATTACCGCCACCAACAACGACCACTCGCTTACCTACGTAGATTGGTGTGTCATATTCGGCATCATAGGCACGCATTAAATTTGCTCGTGTCAGGAACTCATTTGCCGACACAACGCCATTGAGATTCTCGCCCTCGATACCCATGAATCGAGGCAAACCTGCTCCCGAACCGATAAATACAGCATCGAATCCCTCGTCATCCATCAAAGAATCGATGGTAATGGTACGACCCACAACAACGTCTGTTTCAAACTTAACGCCCAACTTACGCAAAGTCTCTATCTCGCGTGCTACAATCTTCTCCTTGGGCAGACGGAATTCTGGAATACCATAAACCAACACACCACCCAACTTATGCAGAGCCTCGAACACAGTAACCTCGTATCCCATTTTAGCCAAATCGCTGGCGCATGCCAAACCTGCAGGGCCACTACCAATAACAGCTATCTTATGACCATTTGCCGCTGCCTTCGCCACACTCTTGGCATCGTTCTCAAGGCTCCAATCACCTACAAAACGCTCCAACTTACCAATAGCCACAGGCTCGCCCTTGATACCCAAGATACAAGAGCCCTCACACTGAGTCTCCTGCGGACAAACGCGACCACAAATACTTGGCAGAGAACTATCCTCAGAGATTACATCCGAAGCAGCCTTGAAATCACCACTCATTACATGGCTAATAAATGCAGGAATATTAATATTCACTGGACACGCTGCAACGCAACGTGGATTTTTACAATTCAGACAGCGAGAAGCCTCCAACTGCGCCTCCTCGCTATTATAACCATAGCACACCTCTTCAAAATTGGTGGCACGCATCTGAGCATCCTGCTCACGCACGCTAACACGTGGAATCTTATTTGCCATAGCTAAAAACAATTACATTTATGGTTATGCTTCTCATTTGCCACACTCTCCTGCTGGCGATACATCGATTGACGACGCATAGCCTCATCGAAATCAACCTGATGGCCATCGAATTCAGGTCCATCAACGCATGTAAAGTAAATCTTGCCTCCAACACTCACACGACATGCACCACACATGCCCGTACCATCAACCATCAATGCATTTAACGACACTGTTGTAGGCAATGAGTATTCGCGAGTAGTAAGTGTCACAAACTTCATCATGATCATAGGTCCAATAGCCACACACTCATCATAGTGTTTGCCTTCATTCTCGATAAGATCCTTAATCTTGGCTGTAACCATACCCTTGAATCCATAAGAACCATCATCGGTTGCCACATAGAGATTCTTTGCCACCTTCGACATCTCATCGGTATAAATCAGCATAGAAGAGGTCTTAGCTCCAATAATTACATCAACCTCTGCACCATGCTCATAAAGCCACTTAACCTGAGGATAGACTGGCGCTGTACCCACTCCGCCCGCAACAAATAAGTAACGACGTGATTTAACATCCTCGGCTGACATCTCAACAAATTCCGATGGATTACCCAATGGACCAGCAAAATCGGCAATGCTATCACCCTCGTTCAACGCACACAGCTTCTTAGTTGAAGCTCCTATGGTTTGAATAACAATAGTTACAGTGCCTGCTTCTTTATCAAAATCGGCAATAGTAAGAGGCACACGTTCACCCTGCTCATCTACACGCACAATCACAAACTGACCAGGCAACGCACTATTAGCCACACGAGGGGCCTCAATTTGCAATTTATAAATATTCTCCGCAAGAAGAGTCTTTTCTACAATTCTAAACATAATATTTTTCCTAACTAAAGTATCATTTTATCAGTCCACCACAACTGCGGTTATTCTCACACTCTGCATGGGTCGCTCAACATCGTTGGTTATAATACTCAACCTATCGAACCATACTCCATAATCGCAATCTGAAGTATCAAGCGTCAAAGTTATTATACAACTCTCACCTGCTGCGACCTTGTCTCCAGCACGTAACGAGCATCTCAATGACGATGATTTCCACTCAACAGCCCTTATCAACAAATCCGTCTCGCTATTGTTTACGATCTCAACAGAGCGATTCTCTACCTTTACACCTTGTTTAACATCGCCAAATTTAATGATTTTTTTCGATAACTCGCAACTCGGAATTGTCGTATCATCAACCGAAGGGTCAAATTTATCCACCGCTATGGCATGAGCCGAAAGCAAAACCTTTGATTCTTTGCCATTTACAACAATTTTATAGACATCATCCAACGTGCCATAATAATTACTATTTTCTGGTATCTTATAGGTTAATGTTATCGATGCAAGCCCTTTTGCCTTGATTAAAGATGGTGACTTGACATGCATCATGTTACTCATTTTATTCGGACGAAGTCTAAAAGTAACATCCTTATCCGAGGTATTATACACTACAATACTCTCCTCAACCTCCTCGCCTCGACCCAAATAGGAAAAAGCATGAAAATTAGATGAAAGTCGCACCCCCTCGCCAACATCAAACGGATAACTCTCCTCCAACGTACGCTGGCGTGGCAACACATTACCCTCAATAGTTAGGGTTATTCGCTCCTTGGTCGAAAGTGCTATAACAACGCCCTTCGAAAAACGCCCCGGGCGATTCATTGGGTCGAATTCCACCCTTATCTCGCCATTTGCATTGGGCATGATGGGTTTTCTAGAGAAATGAGGTGAAGTACATCCACAACTGGCCGACACATCCAATATAACAATAGGCGTCGCAGTAGTATTGATAAATTTAAAAGTATGCTCCACTACTCCACCATCCTCTTGGATATCGCCAAAATTCCAACTCTCTCTCTCAAATTTCAGAGAAGTTTCTACACCCTCAATTGAAGAGGATTCTTTTGTCGCTACATTTTGAACTCTCTCTTGAGCATAAATTGGCTCAAAAAATGTCCCTAAAATGGCGACAACTGCCATTATATAATAAGGTATATTGCTCATAACAGGGACAAAGTTACATTTGTTTAATTTTTTTTCAATTTTTTTTCGATTTTTCTTGCACAGTAAAAAAATCCGCCTTATATTTGCACTCGCAAAACGAAAGGTAAACGTTCTGATTAAAAATGCCTGAATAGCTCAGTTGGTTAGAGCACATGACTGTTAATCATGGGGTCCTAGGTTCAAGTCCTTGTTCAGGCGCTTTGGGAGTTTAGCTCAGCTGGTTCAGAGCATCTGCCTTACAAGCAGAGGGTCGGCGGTTCGAATCCGTCAACTCCCACAAGGAATAAACGAAGTAAAAAGGTGTCGAATTTTCGACACCTTTTGTT
>JAGBTO010000055.1 GCA_017631285.1 Alistipes sp. | reverse complement strand
TACGGCATTGAGAATACATTTGTTCACTGCTTTATGGATGGTCGCGATACCGATCCAAAGAGTGGCAAGGGCTTTATTGCTGATGTGGAGGCTAACTTGGCAAAATCAACCGGTAAGATTGCATCTATCATTGGTCGTTACTACGCTATGGACCGTGATAAGCGTTGGGAGCGAGTTAAGGTTGCTTACGATTGCTTGGTGAATGGTGTTGGTGATGCTTCATCTGATATGGTCGAGGCTATGCAGCGCTCATACGACGAGGGTGTGACTGATGAGTTTGTTAAGCCAATCGTTCGCATCGACGAGAATGGTGAGGTAATTGGTCGTATTAAGCCAAATGACTTGGTTATCTTCTATAACTACCGTAATGACCGTGCTAAGGAGATTACAATCGTTCTTACACAGCAGGATATGCCTGAGGAGGGTATGCATACAATGCCTTTGTACTACTGTTGTATGACTCCTTATGATGCTAAGTTTGAGGGTTTGCACATCTTGTTCGATAAGGATAACGTTCGCAATACAATCGGCGAGTATGTATCTTCACTCGGTCTTTCACAGTTGCGTATTGCCGAGACTGAGAAGTATGCTCACGTTACATTCTTCCTCAATGGTGGTCGTGAGACAGAGTTCGAGAACGAGTCTCGTATCTTGGTTGCATCTCCAAAGGTTGCTACTTACGACCTCCAGCCAGAGATGAGCGCTTACGAGGTTAAGGATAAGTTGGTGGAGGCTTTGGGTACGCAGAAGTTTGATTTCATCTGCTTGAACTTCGCTAATGGCGATATGGTTGGTCACACAGGTATCTACGAGGCTATCGAGAAGGCTGTGAAGGCTGTTGATGAGTGCGTAGCGGAGGTTGTTGAGACAGCTAAGGCTAATGGCTACGAGGTTGTGATGATTGCTGACCACGGTAACGCTGATAATGCAGTGAACGAGGATGGCTCACCAAACACAGCTCACTCATTGAATCCTGTGCCAATCGTAGTGGTTTCTGACCGCGTAGCTAAGGTCGAGGATGGTATCCTGGCAGACGTTGCTCCAACCGTGTTGAAGCTTATGGGCTTGCCACAGCCAGCCGAGATGACAGGTAAGGCATTGGTCGAGTTGAAGTAGTACAACACCCTATTATATATAGAAGAGTCCGCCTTTCGAGCGGACTCTTTTTGTTATTCAACTTGAGGATCTTCCTCTATCGGAATTAATCTCGCATTTGTGACGGAGTGATTTTCTATGTCTGCCTTTACCTCATACTTCTTACCATTCAGTATGGCGTATTTCAACCCGCTGATATACATATGCTCAAGGGCATAGGTGTGAAACAGTGGCGGTTGTTTGAGTGTTATGTGCAGGGTCTCGCCTGAAATTTTCACCATATCGGGCAGACGGTCTAATGACATCCATCCGTGGTTGCTGGTGGAGGGGGATATCACTATATCCTGAAGCTCTACTCCTTCCAGGTTTACGGTTGTGATATTAGTCTGTGAGAGCTGTTCCATTGTTTGCTCTATGTCGTATGGCAGGTTTTTAACCTTGAGCCACGAAGAGCCGACTATAAGTAGTGGTACGATAAGATATATAGCAACCGCTATAATGCCTATTTTATTACTTGTTTTCATCGTTTTTGCTGTTATAAAGTTTTGTAATATCTTCGGGTGTGATACCCAAAAGTTGCATCTGCTCGATAAACGAGGGTAGTGTGGTGGCGAAAAACTCCTCGCGGCGGCGTGTTTGGATATTCTCTAATGCACCTGTGGCAACAAACAATCCAACGCCCTTTGTGCTGTATGCCGTACCCTCCATTGTCAGGCGTTCGTAGGTGCGTGCTACGGTGTTTGGGTTTACCCCAAAGGTGGCCGCCAGCTCTCTTACCGAGGGTAGCTGCTCGCCCTGCTGCCACTCACCACGCAGGATATGATCCTCAATCCACGCCTTAATTTGCAGGAATACAGGCTTATTGTCATTTAGTGTTATCATATCGTGCGCTCCTTAAATCTATAATATGCCCAGGTGTATAGTACCAGCGGTGCTGTCCACACCCATAATCTAATAAACCATATTAAAGCCTCATTAATGCTTACAGCATTTGTACATACTCTAATTGATTGATATAATTCGTGATAATAGTGTACGAGTACAATAGCTTCGTTGGTGTAACTCTCTACATGTGGAATAATCATTGTAAATAGAGCCGCACACATCAATATGCCTGTGATTGCAATTTTCCAATTCAAAGAGGATTTCATAAGTGCCATAAAGCTATTGAATAGGATAATTAAGTAAGGAATAGCTGGGATAATAAACACATTGCCGTTTTCCATTAGCTTCTCAACCAAAATGTTCTGAACACCTGTGTATGCTATAACTATCTGATATATTATAGCGTATATGCTAAATAAATATATTGGAAAAATTACAGCAGTACATAAAATTTCCGATGCGAATTTTAAACCGTTGGTCGTTGGTAATAACAGTGTTGAGTGTACCATCGTGCGGCGTTTGTAGATGTTGAATGTCGCTAATACAGAGTAGATTATACATCCGAAAACAAATGCACCTATCAAATTGTCAGCAATCGAGATGTGCAACGTGCTGTTGCTTGTTAGGGTGTCTTGGCGACGTATTAACTCAATCACATCGGGGATTGTTATTGCAGCCATAGATGGAACTATAGCTATAATTTTCCAATTGTGGCTAACGTGTAACTTGATGAGCGTGAAAAACTCTTTTGCCGTTTGTTTTATGTTTAGCATAACTCCTCCTTTCCCGACAGGATGTCGATAATTGGTTGTTGTGATGTGGGGTTGTGTAGTGCGAGATATAGAAGCTCTAAATCTACATTTGAGTAGTCGCCCTCGCCCTTGCCGACTGCACGCAGCCCTTCGCTAAAGAGTGGCTGCGAGATTGATGCCGTAGCTCCGAATGTCAATCGCTCGGCTACGGTGTCCATCGATGCTTGAACGACAATCTGCTTATCCTTGATGACAATGATGGATGAGAGCAGCTGCTCGATGTCGCTCACAAGGTGGGTAGAGATAATAAACAACCTCTCGTCGTTAATCTCCTCTGCCAGCACCTGACGGAATGTGACCTTCGACGTAATGTCAAGACCATTCGTCGGCTCGTCGAAAAGCACAATTTTAGCGTTGCTGGCAAGCGCAAAGGCGATAAAGAACTTTTTGCGATTGCCAAGTGATAACTTGTTGAGCTTCAGATTGTGCGTGAAGTCGAAACGCTCTAAAATCCTTTGGAATTTCTCTTTGTCGAAGCGTGGACGAAACGTGGAGTAGTCATTGACGAATGACTCTGCGCTGATAGCTGGTAACTCCACCTCGTCAGGCATAAAGATTAGTTCTTGAAGCATCTCACGTGAGCGAGATGATGGAGTCACACTAAGGACCTCGACTTCTCCCGCGAGTGGTGTAATACACCCCGAAATGGTGTAGAGAAGGGTGGTCTTGCCACTACCATTTGCACCGAGCAGACCGTAAATCTGCCCTGTGCGTAGCTCTGTGTTGAGCTTCGTTAGTACGGGTTTGCGCCTTGCGTAACCCGCCGTTAGGTCTTTTAGTTTAATCATATATAATATAGTTAAGAGTTTTGTACTACCGAACGATGTTTTTTTTGTTGTGACTATTTTAGTGTATTAGTTATGTAGTACACTACAAAGGTAGAGAAAATTTTATTTGATGCAAATTTTTTGTAAAGAATTTTTCGGAATAAAAAAACACCCACTAGAAGTGGGTGATGTAAATGGATTGTGCGATGTGAATTCTAAAATTTATAACTAACACTCTTTGCTTTTCGTTTTACTATTTCTTCTCGTATAGCTTTTTCAGGTTGCAGTGGAGTAGGTTGCCGTTGTTGTCGCGCAGGTGCATTCCATTGCCATTGCAATAGCGGAACATATTGCAGTCGGCGCAGATGCCTGTACGCATCCACACTCTATTGCGATATACTTCATATCGATTCTGCCATACATCCCAGAAATTATCCTTATAGATGTTGCCTTGATTGTAGTCGGCGCGAATACTTGGGCAAGCTCCAATCGAGCCGTCGATGAGCACCGAGCCTACGTTGATTCCCGCTTGACAACTGAAGAAATGGTCGCGGATGTCACCCTCGTAGTCTCCCATAAAACCCTCGCAACAATAGTTTAGCTTGATTCGAGTCTCCTCCTTGCGGTTAAGTTTGATATACTCCATCAGATATTGGTACTCCTCGCTTGTTAGCTGTAACTCCTCATCTTGTGCAGCGCGACCAGCTGGGAAAATGGTGAATAGTCGCCACTCTGTAACACCCAGACTGATTAGAAGTTCCTTTATTGTGTCCAGATTCTTTATGCTGCGGCGGTTTACGCAGGTGACAACATCCGATTTGAGTCTATTCGCTGCCGAAATTATCTTTATAGCTTCGGTGGCACGCTTGAAACTTTGGGCGTTGCCACGCATAAAGTTGTGTTCCTCCTCCAGACCATCGAGGCTTACTGTGATGGTGTGCATACCCGACGCTACAAGTGATTGCAGACGTTTTGGAGTCATTGCCAGTCCGTTTGTTACGATGCCCCAGGGAAAACCCTTTTTGTAGATTGCTTGACCGCACTCCTCCAGGTCGTTACGCATCAATGGTTCGCCGCCTGTGATGACCACGAAAACCTTATTGGGGTTGGTGTTTGCCGCTATATTGTCTAATACACGCAGAAAATCCTCTTTGGGCATATCGGGCTGTGAGGCAACTGACTTGCAATCGCTGCCGCAGTGGCGGCAGTTGAGATTGCATCGCAGGGTACACTCCCAAAATAGCTGGCGTAGCTCGTGATTGTCGATGCGTATCTTTTCGTTCAATCGCCATGCCTCCAAAGCCAATCGGCGGCGCAATGATAGGGGGTATCTGCTCATTGTGGATTTTTCGTTTGTTCTGATTTTGCCGTTGTGGCTGTTGTTATTTCTCGTTTAAGCGACCATCTTGATAGGAAAGGGTAGGAGAGCCATACATAACCCTAATCTCATCTTCAGGTCTTTCAATAACCTCTTCTTCTAATTTGGGCGCGTCAGTATCTGTCGCCTTAGAACTCGCTGCACAACCCGAAAAACCAAGCAAAGAAATTATGGCAGAGATTATTATCTGCACTCTTTTGGATAGTTGCTTTTTCATAGAGATATAGTTTGATATATATATGCCAATATCAGGCGTTATTCTTTGTCTGCTGTTTTCTTTGACATTACAATCAGGATGTTTTTGTAAACATTTACACCCCAATACCAATTGTCAGCATTTGTCTCGTCTAACTCTGGTTTCATCTTTGTCAGGTCAATCTCTTTGGTCTCGAACTCGCCGCCATTTTTAGCTCCGTCAACATCTTCGGCAGTTAGAGAGAATATCATTTGGTCTAAATATTTAGGGGTGACAAACTTCCCATCTTTATCGCTGTATGTAATTTTTTCTTCTGCAGAATTGTTGGATGTATTCCCCAATGTAACCTTTAGCTGAATGCCCTCAATCGGATTGCCCTCTTCATCGGCTACATATCCTTCTGCCTGGTAGTCAAATGTTGGAGTTCCATACATACATAACATTTTGTCATCTGTATTGGAACAAGCTGAAAAACCCAGCAAGGATATTGCTGCTGATATTAGCCATTGTGTTATCCGGAATAATTTAGATTTCATTATAGTAGAGGCTTGTTGGGCGTTGGATTATTATATATACAAATATAATGAAAATTATTATGTTGGCACGCTATTGCTAATTATTTCCCTGATATTGTCTAATATTTTGGGCTATGCACTCCACTAATCGGTCGATTGCCTCGACCGATGACCAGGCATTGTGTGGTGAGGCTACTAGGCGATAGGGGTCTTGCAGATTATATAAAGGTGACTCACGCAACGGCTCCGCACTGAATACATCGAGCGCAGCACCGCGAATTGTCTTGTTGTTGAGAGCCTCAGCAAGTGCCTGCTCGTTTACTATTCCACCGCGTGCTACGTTGATTAATATAGCAGATGGTTTCATTTGAGAAAGTTCCTTTTTGGTTATTAGATTTGCTGTGCGAGTAGTGAGTGGACAATGAACTGAAACGATGTCAGATGTTGTTAGTAACTCATTGAGTGACAATGTAGGATATTGTTCATCTCTGGTAATACCTGAGGTTGAAAAATAGCTTACTTTGCATCCGAAAGCCTCGGCCAGACGAGCGACCTCACGACCGATATTTCCAAGCCCTATGATACCCCAACGCTTGCCTCGAAGCTGTGCTGTGGGGCGGTCAAAGTTGAAGATACGCTCGGCGGTAGAGTAGCGACCTGACTTGAAGAAGTTGTCGTAATATGTCAGCTCGCGAAGCAACGACAGAGCCGAGCAGAGGGTTGTCTCAGCAACAGCATAGGTCGAGTAGCCAACAGCATTCATAACTAACACTCCTTTTTCGGATGCAGCAACCAAATCTACATTATTCATGCCTGTTGCCGCAACGCATATAAGTTTAAGTTTGGGCAGCGCCGTAATTTTCTCAGCGTCTAACACTACCTTATTTGTAATTACTATTTCGGCATCAAGGCATCGTTCGACAACTTGCTCAGAAGATGTGGTTTCGTAGCCAATGTAGTCGCCTAACGACTTGATTGATTCGATGTTGCGATTGCAAATGGAGTACTCATCCAAGAATACGATTTTCATATTGTAGTAGTTTATAGTTCGTCAATCAACCCCCTGATTACTACCGATGCACAGCCGATGCCGAACAGTGCGGGGATGTAGGAGATAGTGCCTGTATTTGATTTTTTGTTCTGCTCCTCGCAAAGTATCATTGCGCCCTCGCGAACAGGCTCGGGCGAGAATACTGCACGAAAACCTGTGCGGATGCCTATTTTATGCAGTCGCTTGCGCAACATATGTGCAAGAGGACAGTGGTGGGTCTTGGCTATGTCGCAAATCTCCATCTTTGTGGGGTCGGTCTTTGCGCCAGCACCCATTGAGCTGACAAGTGGAATGTTGCGGTCGAGACAACCCTTGATAAGGGCTAATTTTGGTGATAGGGTGTCAATCGCATCTACCACATAATCAAACTTGTCGCTATCGAGGAGGGCGTCAGTTTCATCATCTTTTATAAAGCGATTTACCACCGTAAGTTTGATTTCTGGATTTATATCTCGCAGACGTTCAGCCATCAATTCCGATTTCTCCCTGCCGATGGTGGAGTGCAGGGCGATGAGCTGACGATTGATGTTTGTGGGTGACACGGTGTCGGCATCGGCAATGGTCATTCGACCTACTCCCGAGCGTGCAATCATTTCTGCAGCATAAGCTCCAACGCCTCCTAATCCAACCACCAAAACATTGGCATTTTGTAAATTTTTAAGTTTCTCGTCACCTAATAAAAGGGTGGTGCGTTCTAACCATTCGTAGCTCATCTTATAGTTGAAATAATCTATTGTAATTATTTGTTATTGCATCAATTATAGTTTTTATATCATTACCTCTTATCTCGGCGGCAATAGCGTATATTTCCTCAATTGAGAGTGTGCTCTCATCGGTCTCTAAAAAGAGATTTTCAAGAGGTGTATTTTGTAGCGCAATAGCTGTTTTCGGTGAGCGTTTTATGCCTTCGCCAAACGAGAGGAAATATCCCTGTTTTACTGCCTCTGCCGCCAGCTCTTTTGAGCCGATAAAACCGTGAAAAATTACGGCTTTGAGGTGATATTCTTTAAGTATGGAAAATGTAGGATGAAAGGCTCTAACGCAGTGTAAAATTACGGGTAGTTGTAGTTTTTCTGCAATAGTAAGTTGGGCTCTGAAAATCTCCTCTTGTTTTGCCTTGTCCACATTGCAGGCGTAGTCGAGTCCTATCTCTCCAATAGCCGATGCGCCAAAAAATATATGCTCTTGAAGTTCCGCTTTTTCGGCATCCCATGGATGTATTCCAACAGCTCGTAACTCGGTGTGACGGGCAGTGAAATTGTGGGTGTGTATGTCAATATAGCGGCTCACGAGGTCAATTTTGAATACAAAATTATGTAATTTTACGAAAAAACACACCAAATTGTAAATAATAGTATAAATAGTGTGGAAAAGTGCAAAAAAAATCGTATCTTCGTGCGCGTTTTTAGGGGTAGTGAGATTTGGTCGCTTGATCTGGGATTAAATCTCGATAGAGAGTGAATTTTTATAAAACACAAAATTACCAAATAATTTATTCATTTAATCACAAATTTATGTCGAAAATCATTAAACTACGCAAAGGTCTCGACATCAATCTTCAGGGTAAGGCAGCCGAGTCAGTGGTGGATACACCATTGGCAAAGGAGTATGCCGTTTCGCCACTGGATTTTGAGAACGTGACTCCAAAGTTGCTGGTTAAGGTTGGTGACAAGGTGAAGGCAGGTACGCCATTGTTCTTCGATAAGAACAATCAGCGTGTATTGTTCTGCTCACCAGTCAGCGGCGAAGTGTCGGCTGTAAATCGTGGCGAGAAGCGCAAGATTCTCAACGTGGTTGTTGCAGCTGATGCAAACCAGGAGTCTGAGGAGTTCGCAGTTCTTGATCTCAAGAAGGCGAGCCGTGACGAGGTGATCGAGCAGTTGCTCAAGTCAGGTCTGTGGACTATGATTTTGCAGCGTCCTTACGGAATTGTGGCTAATCCAGCTGATCAGCCAAAGGCGGTATTTGTATCTGCATTTGACTCAGCTCCATTGGCGCCAGACTTCAACTTCGCACTCAAAGGTGAGAAGGATGCTCTTCAGAAGGGTATGGAGGTGTTGGCCGTATTGGCAGGAGGTAAGCCTCATGTGTCGGTGAAAGCTAATGCAGAGGGTGAGATGGCTTCGCTTAACGGCGTAGAACTCCACACTTTTGCTGGTAAGCACCCAGTGGGTAATGTGGGTGTTCAGATCCACCACATCGACCCAATTTCAAAGGGCGATATCGTGTGGACTGTAAACATCCAGGATGTTGCAGCTATCGGTCGCTTGTTCCTCACAGGTAAGGTTGATTTGAAGAAGGTTATTGCTCTTACAGGTAGCGAGGTTGAGAAGCCACAGTACTACCGTGTAATCAGTGGTGCTCCTATCTCAACAATTGTTGCAGGTCAGATTAAGAAGCAGGCTGAGGGTGACTCAGTTCGTATCATCGCCGGTAACCCTCTTACTGGTAAGAAGGTGGCTCAGGATGGTTTCTTGACTGCTACAGCACATCAGGTGACTGTTATCCCTGAGGGTGATAAGTATGAGATGCTTGGCTGGATTGCCCCACGCTTTAACAAGTTCTCTGTATCTCGCTCTTACTTCTCTTGGCTCTGCCCAAAGAAGCAGTATAAGCTTGATACAAACATCAACGGAGGCCCTCGTGCATTTGTTGTTACAGGTCTTTTTGAGGAGTACTTGCCAATGGACATTTACCCAATGTATCTTTTCAAAGCAATCATTGCTAACGATATCGATAAGATGGAGAATCTTGGTATCTACGAGGTAGTAGAGGAGGATGTGGCTCTTTGCGAGTTCGTTGATCCTTCAAAGACTGAGATCCAGCAATTGGTTCGTGATGGTATTAACTTAATGATTAAGGAGTGTTAATTATGAAGGGACTGAGAAAAATTGTTGATAATGTAAAGCCAACCTTTGTAGAGGGTGGTAAGCTTGGTTTCCTTGCATCGTTCTTCGATGCTATCGAAACATTCCTTTTCGTGCCTAACACAACAACAAAGAAGGGTTCGCACATTCGTGACTGTATCGATATGAAGCGTACTATGTTCTTCGTAGTATTGGCACTGATTCCAGCATTTTTGTTTGGCTGTTACAATACTGGTTCACAGGTAGGTCTTGAGGGCTTCACTGCATTCTGGTATGGTTTGGTACGCGTACTTCCAATGCTTGCAGTATCTTATGTTGTAGGTTTGGGTATTGAGATTGTTTATGCACAGATTCGTAAGGAGGAGGTTGCCGAGGGTTACTTCGTAACAGGTTTCCTTATCCCTATGATTATGCCTGTAAGCACACCACTCTGGATGGTTGCTTTGGGTGTTGCATTTGCCGTTATCTTCGGTAAGGAGGTATTTGGTGGTACAGGTATGAACGTATTTAACCCAGCTCTCGTTGCTCGTGCATTCGTATTCTTCGCCTTCACTCCACAGATGTCGGGTGAGAAGGTTTGGTTCTCTGACTGGAAGATGATGGGTGCAACAGATGCTACAACAGGTGCAACAGCCTTGGAGCAGTTGGCTACAAAGGGTGAAATGCAATGGAGTGCAATGGATGCATTCTTGGGCTTTATCCCAGGTTCATTCGGTGAGACTTCTACACTTTGTATCCTCTTGGGAGGCGCATTGCTTCTCTACACAGGTATAGCTTCATGGCGTACAATGCTCAGCGTATTTGTTGGTGGCTTGGCTATGGGTTACTTGTTCCAGGCAGTTGGTATGACAGAGTATCCTGCTTACTATCACCTGTTGGTTGGTGGTTTCGCATTCGGTGCTGTATTTATGGCTACTGACCCTGTGACATCAGCTCAGACTAATATGGGTAAGTATATCGTAGGTTTCTTGACAGGTGCTTTGGCAGTGATGGTTCGTGTGGTTAATCCAGCATATCCTGAGGGTATGATGTTGTCTATCCTGTTTATGAATGCACTTGCTCCTACTGTTGATTACTTTGTAGTAGAGGCTAATATCAAGCGTCGTAATAATCGTGTTAAGACAGTAAAATAACGAGAGAGTATGGCAAAATTTAATGTAAATAGCAACGCATATATCATCATCTACTCGGTAGTGATGGTAGTTTTAGTAGCTGTTCTGTTGTCGGTAACTTCGCTCTCGTTGCAGGAGCGTCAGGGTGAGAACATCCTGAACGAAAAGAAGCAGCAGATTGTTAAGGCATTGGGTGAGGATCCAGCTACGGCTTCTTACGCTGATGTTGTGGCAGAGGCTGTGATGCTTGACAAGAACGGTAATAAGATTGAGGGTAAGACCGATGCTGACATCTTCGCAGCTTTGGGTGATTTGACTGCTTCTTTCGAGGCTGGCGAGTTCCCAATCTTCAAGGCAGCCAACGGCTCAGTGGTAATCCCTGTTTATGGTGCTGGTTTGTGGGGTCCTATCTGGGGCTACATCGCATTGGAGCAGGATATGAACACTGTGAAGGGTATCGTAATGGACCACTCTGGTGAGACTCCAGGTCTGGGTGCCGAGATTACAACAGCGAAGGTGCAGTCGGAGTTTGTTGGCAAGACTATCTTCGAGGGTGCTGATTTCGTATCAGTAGCGATGAAGAAGGGTGGTGCTACAAACAACCACGAGGTTGATGCAATCTCTGGCGGTACAAAGACTTGCGACGGTGTAAACGCTATGCTGAAGGCAGGTCTTGAGGGTTACCTTCCTTATATTAACGCTAATAAGTCTAACGAATAAAAACAGGCGGAACTATGAGTAATTTGAAAAATTTAACTGGACCGCTGAGTTCAAACAACCCTGTTATCGTTCAGATCCTGGGTATTTGTTCGGCTTTGGCGGTGACTGTGAAGATGGAGCCAGCATTCGTGATGGGTCTTTCTGTAATGGTCGTTACAGCGTTCTCTAACTTGGTGATGTCGCTTTTGCGTAATGGTATTCCATCACGTATCCGTATCATCGTTCAGTTGGTTGTTATCGCTGCATTGGTAATTATCGTGGATCAGTTCCTCAAGGCATTTGTTTACGACGTGTCGAAGCAGTTGTCTGTATATGTAGGTTTGATTATCACTAACTGTATCATTATGGGTCGTGTGGAGGCTTTTGCTTTGGGTAACAAGCCTTGGGATTCATTCCTTGATGGTATTGGTAACGGTTTGGGTTATGCTGCAATCCTTTTGATCGTGGCATTCTTCCGTGAGTTGTTCGGCTCAGGTACGTTGTTCAATATCCGCATAATCCCTGAGAGCTGGTATATCGCTAATGGCGGTTTCTACTCAAATGTGGGTATTATGCTCTTCCCACCAATGGCTCTTATCATTGTTGGTGCAATCATCTGGGTTCACCGTTCGTTTAACAAAGATTTGCAGGAAAAATAGGAGGTAGAGTATGGAAACATTGAATCTTTTTGTACGTTCAGTCTTTATTGACAATATGGTATTCGCCTTCTTCTTCGGTATGTGTTCTTACATTGCCGTTTCGAAGAGCGTAAAGACTGCATTGGGTTTGGGTGCTGCTGTAACATTTGTGCAGACTATGACGGTGCCTTTAAACTACCTCTTGAATAAGTATGTATTGGCTCCAAATGCATTGGTAGAAGGTGTTGATTTGAGCTTCCTTACATTCATCGTCTTTATCGCAGTTATCGCGTCATTCGTGCAGCTCGTTGAGATGATCGTTGAGAAGTTCTCACCATCGCTTTACAACCAGCTCGGTATCTTCTTGCCTTTGATCGCTGTAAACTGTGCAATTATGGGTGGTTCACTCTTTATGCAGCAGAAGGTGGTTGCTGGTGAGATTGATAACTTGTTCCAGAGCGTTGTTTATGGTCTTGGTTCAGGTTTGGGTTGGGCAATAGCTATTGTTATGATGGCTGCCATCCGTGAGCGTTTGCAGTACTCTCACATTCCTGCAGGTTTGAAGGGTCCGGGTATCGCATTTATCATCACAGGTTTGATGGGTATTGCGTTTATGATCTTCTCAGGTATTCAGTTGTAAACCTTTAATAAGAGATAAGAAATGGATATTTTAACAATTGTAGTTGCGATAGTTGCCTTTCTTGTGGTGACACTCTTGCTGGTGGCACTGCTTCTCTTTGCGAAGGCTAAAT
>JAGBTO010000054.1 GCA_017631285.1 Alistipes sp. | reverse complement strand
GGTCACTGGGCACGTAACGCTAACCTCGCAGTGAAGGCTATCGTAGGTGTTGCTGCTTACGCTGACTTGGCTGATATGGCAGGCAAGAAGGATGTAGCTGAGAAGTATAACACTATCGCTAAGGAGATGGCTGCTAAGTGGAAGGAGATGGCTCAGGAGGGTGATCACTACCGCCTCACATTCGACACAGGTCGTGACACTTGGAGCCAGAAGTACAACCTCGTATGGGACAAGATGCTCGGCTACGACGTATTCGACCCATCTATCGCACTCGATGAGATTGCTTACTATCTCACTCAGCAGAACGAGTATGGTTTGCCACTCGACTGCCGTCGTGGCTACACCAAGTCTGACTGGATTGTATGGACAGCTACAATGTCACCAGACAAGGCTACATTCGAGGAGTTCATCAAGCCTCTGCACAAGTTCTACAACGAGTCAACAAGCCGCGTACCTATGAGCGACTGGATTAACACCGACAACAAGTCACACGTTGGCTTCAAGGCTCGTTCAGTGGTAGGTGGCTACTGGATCAAGATGCTTTCAGATCGTGATGGCAAATAATCCGATTTGCGCTAAATAGAAAATGCCGTCCCTCGCGGGGCGGCATTTTTTTGCTTCCATATATACAAAAAAATTAGGGCGAGAAACTTCTCACCCTAATTTCATTTATTATCCCACTCTTAAAAAAGTGGATAGTTGAGGCTATTTTGAAGCTTGTCGCACCCTCAACTTCCAAAAAGGAAATAACGAGAGATATTTTTAGCCTTAATCTCACTACGTGGGCTTTTGTAATACTAATGACTTTCGGAGCTGCAACCTCGGAGCCGTCTACGGCGACCAAAGTCCCCTGCCTGAGGCGGGGGATTAGGGGGTGGGTCAGATTTGCAAATGCGGCTTTGCCGCAAAGTAGGCAGTAATAAGCGATACTACATTCAATAAAACGAAAAAAGGTGCTGACAAAAGTCAGCACCTTTGACATTAAGCAATCAGACTACAATCTTGCCTTGATTGCTTTAGACTCCTCCTCATAACCTGGCTTGTCGAGAAGAGCAAACATATTCTTCTTGTAAGCCTCAACACCTGGCTGGTTGAATGGGTTTACGCCGAGGATGTAACCGCTGATACCGCAAGCCTTCTCGAAGAAGTAGATAAGAGCACCGATTGATGTCTCGTCAATAGCAGGTATCTCGATGCAGAGCTGTGGTACACCTCCGTCGATGTGAGCGAGGCGAACTCCGAGCTCAGCCATCTTGTTAATCTCAGAGATGCGCTTGCCAGCGAGGAAGTTCAAGCCATCGAGGTTAGCCTCCTCAGCCTCAACCTTAACTGTATGCTTTGCATTCTCAACAGAGATGATAGTCTCGAACAATGTGCGCTCACCCTCCTGGATATACTGACCCATAGAGTGAAGGTCGGCTGTAAGAGTAACGCTTGCAGGGAAGATACCAAGACCATCCTTACCCTCTGACTCGCCGTAGAGCTGCTTCCACCACTCGGCAACATACTGCAACTTTGGCTCATAAGAACCCAAAATCTCAACCTTCTTACCAGCCTTGTAGAGCTCGTTACGAACGATTGCATACTGTGCTGCGAGGTTCTCCTCAACCTTTACATCAGCCGCAGTAGCCTTCTCCATAGCCTGAGCACCTGCTACCAAAGCCTTGATGTCGATACCAGCAACAGCCAATGGCAACAAACCTACTGGAGTGAGTACTGAAAAACGACCACCTACATCGTCTGGAATAACAAATGTAGGATAACCCTCCTGTGTAGCCAATGTCTTCAAAGCACCACGAGCAGCGTCGGTGATAGCCACGATACGCTCGGCAGCCTCGGCCTTGCCATAACGCTTCTCAAGCTCGGCCTTGATAAGACGGAAAGCGATAGCTGGCTCAGTTGTTGTACCTGACTTCGAGATTACGATAGCAGCCACAGAATACTCCTTTGTAGCCTCTAATAACTCATATGTATAATCCTCCGAGATATTCTGACCAGCAAAAACCACTGTAGGGTTTGCATGCTTCTTATTCAAGAACTCGAAAGAGTTGCTCATAGCCTCGATAACAGCCTTTGCACCGAGGTAAGAACCTCCGATACCAATGCAGATTACAACATCTGCCTTCTCGCGCAACTTTGCAGCCTGTGCCTCAATAGCAGCAATCTGCTCTGCGTCGATAGATGATGGGAGATTTACCCAACCCAAGAAATCGTTACCAGCACCCTCGCCAGAGTGAAGCAACTCATTAGCCTTCTGTGCCGCAGCCTTCATCTCCTCAGAGATTACAACACCCGACTTGGCAACATCTAATTTCATCAAACTCATCGTTTTTAATATTTTATATGATTTAAAAGATTCTATTTCAACTTTGTTGTAAGTTCACGCATTTTGCGACGTGCTGATGCACCATTGTAAAGCACCTCATATACCATATCGGCAATAGGCATCTGGACATTACGCTGTGCCGAAGTGTGACGGATACACTTTGCGGCATAATAACCCTCGGCAATCATCGTCATCTCGTTCATGGCACTACGCACCGAACAACCACGACCAATCAGCAAACCAAAACGGCGATTGCGGCTATATGAAGAATAACATGTAACGAGCAAATCGCCCAAACATGCCGATGCAAGAGCGTTATGCGATGCTCCACCGAAAGACTCAAACATACGGCTCATCTCGGCTGCGCAGTTTGCAATAAGTACCGCCACAAAATTATCACCATATCCCAAGCCATTTGCCATACCAACAGCTATAGCATAGATATTCTTCATGATGGCAGCATACTCAACTCCCTCGATATCATCGGATTCCATAACACGAATATATGGACGAGAGAACATCTCCACCATCTGAGCTCGAGCCTCCACATTGCGACTCACCGCTGTAAGGTATGACCAACGACTAAGTCCTACCTCCTCGGCGTGAGAAGGTCCTGTGATGATTGCCACCTGATTTTCTGGCACCGAATAGTGAGTTATTATGTAATCAATGACCGGAATATAATCGTCAGGTACAATACCTTTTACTGCTGAGATAACAAACTTATCTGAAAGTGAGACTGTCAGCGGATCCATCACTTTTTTAATGAATGCCGAAGGCATCGCAAGAATCACCACTTTGGCATTCTCCACCACCTTGTTGATATCATCCGACACCTCAATAATCGATGCATTCAAATCAACATCTCGCAAATACCTGCAGTTACGACCTTCCGTTTCTACCGACTGCTGCACATCCGCATTGAGGATATGCCAACTTACATGTATTCCATTTTCCGTGAGAATCTTCACGATTGCTGTAGCCCAGCTACCATATCCAATGATAGCGCATTTATCCTGTGAATTTATCATTTTCTTATCTTAGGATGTTTACAATTGCAAAAATAATAAAAATTTCCTCAAAAAAGTTGAAAAACTTATTCATCTTTTCACTACCTTTGTGGGGTCGATGGTATTTTTGCCACGCGTTGTGGTTGTAAACAATTAACACTGAGCCTGTTTGCACCATATAAACAATTGAATAATAATTAAATACAAATATGGGATTTTTTTCTTTAACACAGGAGTTGGCTATCGACTTGGGAACAGCCAATACACTGATTATTTACAACGGCAAAGTCGTTGTTGATGAGCCTTCAATCGTTGCATTAGATGCTCACACAGGCAAGGTTATGGCTATTGGCCAGCAGGCACGCCAGATGTATGAGAAAACAAACCCCAACATCAAGACTATCCGTCCGTTGAAAGCTGGCGTGATTGCCGACTTCAACGCTACGGAACTTATGTTGCGTGGTATGATTAAAAAGGTGCGTACAACAAGCAGTATGTTCTCACCTTCGCTTCGCATGGTTATCTGTATTCCTTCAGGTTCTACAAATGTCGAGATTCGTGCCGTACGTGACTCTGCCGAGCATGCAGGTGGTCGTGACGTCTATATGATTTTCGAGCCTATGGCTGCAGCGTTAGGTGCTGGCTTAGACGTTGAAGCTCCCGAGGGTAACATGATTATTGACATCGGCGGTGGTACATCTGAAATTGCATGTATCTCACTTGGCGGTATCGTATGTTCAGAATCAATCAACATTGCTGGCGATGTGTTCACCGAAGATATCAAGAACTATGTACGTCAGCAACACAATATTCGCATCGGTGAGCGTACAGCCGAGGCTATCAAGTGCGCTATCGGAGCTGCCGTACCTGAATTGGAGGATGAGCCTGAAGATTTTGTAATCACAGGTCCAAATATTCTTACATCGTTGCCACAAACTGTGACTCTCTCTTATAACGAGATTGCATACGCATTGGAGAAGTCTTTGGTAAAGTTGGATGCTGCCCTTATGAAGGTGTTGGAGACCATGCCACCAGAGCTTTATGCTGACATCGTGAAGAAGGGTGTTTACTTGGCAGGTGGTGGAGCCTTAATCAAGGGCTTGGACAAGCGTTTGTCAAATAAGTCAGGTTTGCCATTCCATATTGCCGAGGATCCTCTGCGCGCTATTGCTCGTGGTACAGGTATCGCGATGAAGAACATTGATAAGTTCTCATTCTTGATGAAATAATACCTTTAGGGTACATAATAATAGGGAACTAAAACGTTCCTTATACGGAGGGGCTTTTTGCCCCTTCGAGATTATAAGGCCATCCTTTAGAACTGAAAAATGTATAAGCTGATAGAATTTATACGTCGCATATATGTAGTGCTACTCTTCATCGCCATAGAAGCCATAGCACTAAGTCATTATGCACATTCCTCATACTATACGCAAGCTAAGATTCTCTCGCGTGCGCACACCATTGCCGGAGGCGTACAGAGTTCAATATTTGGTGTAAAGCATTACTTTACGCTGCGTGGTGAGAATGAAGTTCTATCGCAGCGTGTTGCAAAACTCGAGCAAGAGTTGGCGTACTATCGGAACAAAGATATTGATGAGCAGACCGATTCTCTTTCGCTCGAAGGCATTGACCCTACTATGGCGGAATCGCTATCGCAATATCGTTACACTACGGCACGCATCATCTCAAACAGCATAAGCCGTAGCCGCAACTTCATCACCCTCAATCGTGGACTTATGCACGGAGTAATGGAAGATATGGCAGTAATCTCGCCTTCCGGAATGATGATTGGCTATGTGGTGGGTTGCTCGGAACGTTACTCAGTGGTATTGCCCATGCTTAATATAGACTTCCGCACAAGTGGTAAAATAGCTGGCGACGAACACTTCGGTTCAATATATTGGTCAGGCAAAAGCCCCTATAGGGTGGAGATGACAGATCTATCAAAACACGCAGACATAGAGATTGGTGACGAAGTTGTGACAACAGGTCTTTCACACTTCTTCCCCGAGGGTATAAAAATTGGCTATGTCGAAAGTTATGCCATAAATGATACACAGACCTCTTATCATGTAACTGTGCGACTTGCTGCCGATATGACTAAACTAAACAATGTCATATTGATTGAGAATGTTGATTACGGCGAGATAGCCAATTTAGAGAATAATCCACAGCACGAAAATTAGTTCAATCATGCAGAAGAATCTTACATACGCAGGTGCATTTTTGGCACTGGTCTTGTTGCAGATATTTCTTCTAGACAATATCTCGCTCAGTGTCTATTTCCATCCTCTCATATATGTAGCATTCATCATCCTACTCCCACTTGACACCAAACCAATATGGATGGTGCTGTTGTCGGCTCTACTGGGTATCACCATTGACGTGATGACAGGAATGGGTGGATTAAATGTCATAGCAACCACAGCCACAGGTTTTTTGCGCCCTTTCATAATTAAGTTGGCAACAGGACATGCCTTAGGCTCTGATGTATCCGAGACATCACTACACCGCATTCCCGAGAAGAACTTCAGGTGGTATATCATCGCTATGGTTGGGTTGCATAGTTTGATATATTTCTTCATGGAGTCGCTGTCGATGTTGCATATCATACACACTCTATTACGATTAATCGTGAGTGACATTGCAGCCGTACTTTTCATTTACTATTTTGTAAAACTATTTATTGAGAAGATTCTCAACCGATAAGCATGTCCAGCAATGATTCATACATAAGACAAACTATACTAAGATGGATAGTTATATCCATCTTTATAATTATTGCTTGTCGCACGGGGTATTTACAACTCATTGATACTCAATACAAACGCATGGCAGCAAGCAACGTATTACGCTACGAGGTACAATATGCGCCACGAGGTGAAGTCGTTGATCGCAATGGGGAGTTTATCGTACAAAGCAAGGAGTGTTATGATTTGATGGTTGTATGGCGCGACATGGATAAAACTGGTTTTGACACCATGCGTCTATGCAATGTCATAGGGGTCACAAAAGAAAAGATGGTACGAGAGCTTAAAAATGCTCGTATGACCCCACGCGCACCCTATCTTATCAAGAACTACGTCACTCAGGAAGCAAAGCTTCGCTTCGAGGAGCACAACTATCCCGGATTCTACACCATAAAACGCACCGTACGTCAATATCCTCGCAAAATTGGAGGTAATCTATTGGGCAGCCTCGGCGAAGTTAATGACAAGGATATAAAAAATGGAGGTGGCGAGTATAAAATGGGTGACTACATTGGGCGCAGTGGTTTGGAGCGTGCCTACGAGAAGTACCTACGAGGCAAGGACGGAGTAAAAATTCTCGAGCGTGATGCCCATGGCGCCATCAAAGCGTCATATATGGATGGAATGTACGACACGCTACCAATACCTGGAAAGAGGATTACATCTACCATCGACGTTAAGTTACAAGCATTTGCCGAAGAACTTATGAGGGGTAAGATTGGAGCCGTAGTTGCTATTGAACCTTCATCAGGAGAGATTCTGGTGATGGCATCTTCTCCAACATTCGACCCCGACGATATGGTAGGTAGCGATCGTGGCAACAACTATATGCGTATGTTGGGCGATGTGCAGAAGCCTATGTTTAACCGCGCTGTGCAAGCAAAATACCCTCCAGGCTCAACATTTAAGTTGGTGCAAGGTCTGATTGGCTTGCAGGAGGGGGTCCTAACCCCTGCCAATGCTTACCCTTGCCACGGAGGCTACAGCTACGGAAAGAAGAAGATGGGTTGTCACCCCCATGCCTCACCTTTGGATTTGAGAAATGCCGTTGCACAATCATGCAACGCCTACTTCTGTTATGTTTTCCGCGATATTATCGAGAGTCGCAAGTATAAGGATGTCAAAGAAGGGTTGGACAAATGGGTTGAGTATGTAAATAGCTTTGGCTACGGACGAAAACTCGACAGTGACTTCTTGGACGAGCAACGAGGATATGTCCCCAATACCGAGTTTTATAACCGTGTCTATCGCGGCTCATGGAATAGCTACACCGTTCTCTCTCTATCTATTGGTCAAGGAGAGCTTGGTTGCACACCATTGCAGATGGCAAACCTCGCTGCCATTGTTGCCAACCGAGGTTATTACTATATTCCCCATATCGTTAAGGCCATCGAGGGACAGGACTCTATCGACCAGCGTTTCTATGAAAAGCAATACGTCGGGGTTGATGCCAAGCATTTCGAGCCTATTGTTGAGGGCATGTGGAAGGGAGCAAATGTAGCCGGTGCCGGAACATCATACCGAGCATATCTTCCCGGGTGGGATGTTTGTGGCAAGACAGGTACGGCTCAGAATCCGAATGGTCGTGACCACTCAACCTTTCTGTCATTTGCACCAAAGGACAATCCAAAAATCGCTATTTCGGTATATGTTGAACATGGAGGTTTTGGAGCTTCAGCAGCATTACCTATTGCCAGCCTACTCGAAGAGTTGTACTTAACCGATACCATCACCCGCCCACAGATGGTTGAGCAGGTGAAGAACTTACCTTATTATTTACCTCGTCGTTATCAAAATGTCACGAAGCAATAACAACATACCACTATTTGAAGGTGTTGACCGTATAACTGTGATTCTCTACCTATTGCTTGTGTTGTCAGGCTTGACCTGCATCACATCTGTTTCGTTTGAGGATGCCACAATTACTGATTTTTTCTCCTTTTCGCATTTCCACATTAAGCAGGCGGCATGGGCATGCGTAGCATTAGTCGGCGCTCTTATCATACTATTGCTCGACTCGCGCTACTACCACATGTATGCCTACTATGCCTACGCCATAGGTGTATTATTGATTTTTGGTACTATCATACTTCCTAACTCAATTGCCCCGACATTTAACGGCGCAAAAGCCTGGTATTCATTAGGTGGATTTGTTGTTCAACCTGTTGAGTTTACAAAGATTACTGTTGCTCTTGCTGTCGCACGACTAATGAGTAACTACAATTACTCAATCAAGAGGTTAGGCGACTTGGTGCATGTGGGATTCATCATACTGCTGCCACTTGCAATCATCATCATGCAAAATGACACAGGCTCGGGCGTAGTATTATGCTCATTCATCATTGTGCTCTATCGCGAGGGATTAAATAAATGGATATGTATTCCCCTGGTAATGATGGCAGTGCTATTCATCTTTTCATTCCTATTCACACCTCTGTTCCTGCTGATGTTGTTGGTGCTTATCTTCACCTTCTGTAACGCCATGATGATTGGCCATTGGCGAGAACACACCATCTTCATAGCAGCCATAGCCGCATCGTCGTTCCTACTATATGGTGCATCGGCATTGATGCTGGAGGAGGCGTTGAGTGGTTATACATGTCTAGTCATCACTGTCATCGTAGCCATTATCGTTGCGGCTATCTATGCATTCCGCAAGAACATATCGGCCATATTTCTCTCTGCGGGATTGTTCATAGGTTCAATGATTATTGTCCCCACAGCTGATAAGATTTTCGAATCTGTATTGCAGCCGCACCAAAAGTTGCGCATCTTAAGTTTCTTGGGTATTATGAGCGACCCCAAAGGTGCTGACTACAATGTAAATCAGGCAAAGATTGCAATCGGTTCGGGAGGTCTGTTT
>JAGBTO010000053.1 GCA_017631285.1 Alistipes sp. | reverse complement strand
GCTATGAGTTCCATCAAAAACTTATTTTACTATGCCACGTTCAGTCAACGCTGTTGCGTCACGCGCAAGAAGAAAGAAGGTTTTGAAGCTTGCCAAGGGTAACTTTGGTTCAAGGGGAAACGTATGGACAGTTGCGAAAAACACTGTCGAGAAGGGTCTGCAGTATGCTTATGCACACCGTCAGATTAAGAAGAGAACATACCGCTCATTGTGGATCACACGTATCAACGCTGCGGTTCGCGCTTATGGTATGACTTATTCAGAGTTTATGGGTAAGGTAAATGCGAAGGGTATCGAGCTTAACCGTAAGGTTTTGGCTGACCTCGCAATGAACGAGCCTAAGGCATTTGAAGCAATCGTTAATGCAGTGAAATAGCGATAACCCTCGGGTTGTCAACGGGCGACATCTTCGGGTGTCGCCTTTTTTTTGTGTGAAAACGGCATATGGTTTGCATGTAGAGAATAAAATAAATCTTATGGAGTCTGTATTTACGTTTTTATTTCCTTTGAGAGAGTATCCTCGTGCGGTGTCGCTGATGTTGCTTGTGCTCAGAGTGTTGTTTGGCGCGTTGCTTATGTGGCATGGAATGACTAAATTGGTAAATGTGGAAACGGCAGCAGAAGACTTTCCCAACCCATTGGGGCTGGGGCATAGGTTGTCATTCTATCTTGTTGTATTTGCTGAGGTGATTTGTTCTGCGGCAGTGATAATGGGTGCGTTCTATCGACTTGCACTTGTGCCGATAATATTTTCCATGGCGGTAGCACTGTTTGTGGTGCATCACGGGCACGAATTCGCAGCCAAGGAGCTTGCATTGATATATTTTGTTGTGTTTTTGTTGCTCTTTTTTATGAGTGCAGGCGCTTATTCGTTGGATAATATAATAGCCAAGCGGTTGAATAGTGCGCGCTTGGCTAAAGTAGATGAGTTGTCGGATATTAAGTCTGCAAATTACTCGTCATCGGAAGGGTAGCGAACACCTAATTGGCGGCGTACCTCGTCGATGATTTCGAGTGTGGTGATGGAATTTTCGTGGCTATTTATCGCCGACTCCACGCGACCTTGCTCTATAAGGTCGATAAACTCCTTGA
Organism: Alistipes sp.; assembly: GCA_017631285.1. Taxonomy (GTDB): domain Bacteria; phylum Bacteroidota; class Bacteroidia; order Bacteroidales; family Rikenellaceae; genus Alistipes. Next base: position 30,283 of record JAGBTO010000053.1, on the reverse strand, counting down.
CCTCGTAGTAGTATTCGTTATGTTCCTCGGGTTGGCTCAACAATTCGCCCTCAGTACGCTTTTCGTGACCCGAAGCGGGTGCTTGACGAGGGTAGAAACGCACATCAACTGGGGTTTGTATGCGGTCAATCAGGATATTTCCATCCTCACCCTCAATTTCGGCGGGGAGTTGTGAGTTGGCAATCTTTGAGTAGAGAACGGTTGCGTTCAGCCCACCGTACTGCATATTTACTGCGCCCTGACCATCGACTCCGCTTGAAAGTACAACACCCTGTGCGTTGATTGCCTGTGGCTTGCCAAAGAGCACCACAAGAGGGTAGATGGTATAGACTCCAATATCCATCATTGCACCGTTCGCCAATTCTGGTCGGAAGGCATTCAGCACCACGCCTTCCTTGAATTTGTCGTAGCGTGACGAGTATTGACAGAAGGATGCAAAGTAGCGTCGTGGTGTGCCTATGCGGTTGAGATTGGCTTTTGCCGCAAGGAAATTTGGGCTTAATGTACTCTTCATTGCCTCCATCAGTGCAACGCCATTCTTGCGTGAACACTCCACCATCTTGCGAGCCTCGTGAGCATTTGCTGCCATAGGCTTCTCGCACAGAACGTGCTTGCCGTTGTTCATGCATAGTATGCTCTGCTCGGCGTGGGCATAGTTTGGTGAGGCAATATATATGGCATCAACCTTGTCGCTTGAGGCCATCTCCTCCAATGAGGTAAATGTGTAAGGTATGTTGTGCTTTGAGGCGAACTCCGCAGCACGCTCCTTGGTGCGAGAGCATACAGCTGCAAGTTCAAATCGAGCATCCTCTCTTGCTCCTGCTATCACCCAGTCGGTTATGAAGTTGGTGCCGACTACACCAAAACGTATTTTGCTCATATAATTACTCTTTGCTCCAGATTACTCGGTAGTTAAATCTTCGGTTTGGCGCTGTGTCGCCATCGGTGCAGAGCGAGATAGGGTCTGTAAGCTCCGCAGGGTTGTCTGCCCACTTAAAGTCAAATGCGAACTTATCGTCTGCAAGATTAAGCAGATAGCGAGGTATGGTAAGTTCAAGGTGATTCTCCGCGTAGCGCATAGCAATGTCAGCTACCTCTGTCCACTCCTTCTTTTCTGCATCGTAACGCATAAGCGAGGTTGTGCGGTCGCTCTTTACGCTCTTGTTGATGATGAAGTCGTAGCCGTACCAACCCGATGAGGAGTCGTTGTCGGCATCAATCACCAGCAACATCCAATTTGGATCGGTGTGTGACGTCAGCTTCTCGGCAGTCTCGGCGTAGAATGAGATGTTCTCTTTGCCAACGGCAACCTTTGAAGTGATTATGTCGTTACGACCCGATGAGTTGGTGTAGTGCAAGCCAGCATAACCCTTTGCATTGCGATGGAATGTGTCGCCTTTGGTGTCGCGATACTCTATCGTTGTTTTCCAATCGTTGAAACGACCGTCAATCTTACACTCGGAAAAGCCACTGTGCTGTGGGATTGGACGAGAGCCTTTGTAGCGGCGGATGTTCTGCGCCATCTGCATATAGTAGTTGTCGCCGTAGCCGCCCTTCATAGGCTGAATACCTCGGTTGAACTCCATATTATACTGATCTACAAACATAAATGAGTTTAGGCGACTGAGCCAGGTAGTGCCAGGCTCGGTGTTGAACTTCATTGCTGTCCACTCGTTCCAGTCGTTGAGGTAGAGGAATTCAGGGTCGCCCTTCAAGGCGTAATCCCAACTCTCCTGGAAGTATGCGCCATAAAGAACAGGATTGAGCTTAAATTGATTTAAGTAAGGGATATATCCCACCTCAGGCATGTCGTATTCATTAAGTTCTGGCTCGCCATACCTGCGAGTCCATGACTTGCCGACACCCATGGGATGCTCGGTCATGGTCACCGGGTGCTGCGCAGGGGTTACTGCCGCTTGTTCAAGCTTGCCGTTGTGCTTTGCAATGAGTTCCTCGGGCGACATATTCTTTATACGCTCATCGGCAAGGCTGTAACCGAAGCTCCAGTTGCCTTCAGTTCCGATGAAACGCTTGCCTCCCCACTCGTAATAACCCCACCACATATTACGCAGTGTGAAGAACTCCTTAACTTCGTTAGTGTAGTTCTTCAGGCTCTTTTGGGTGTAGTCGGGGTTGTTGTAGTTGGGATCGTTGGGGTCGGTTGCTGCTGCTTCGTAGTAGTTTGGATTGGGGTTATCTGTCCAACCGCCGCTGGCATTGTGATGAGGGTCGCTGTTGTAGAGTAGCAATGGCTTCTCATCCCAATAGAACCATAGGTCTGAGTAGCGGTTTGTCTTGTAAAATTTGTTGTAAAGTTCTTGTACGACAGTAATCACAGGACCATTGAATGCCCAGAAACAGAACTTTGGCACTTTGTTACCTTCGGCCTTCATCTGTTGCATAGTCTTGAAGATTATCTCCCACTCATCCCAATAGCGTACGGCGTTTGTGACGTCAAGAATAATTACATCAACACCTGCATCAGTGAGCATCGACATATCTTTGCGTATAACCCACTCATCCTGACTGAGAAAGTATCCCATTTCGGGCTCTGCGTAGTGATACCACACATGTCGCCATGCGGGATGGTTGGTATCCTTGCGTGCGGCTGGGTCATTAAGCAAGATTTGTGTAATGTCGCCTGTATATGGCGTTGGCTGGTTGTGCAAATCTTGTGTATGCCAAGTGATGTAGAAAATACCTACCACACGACGCTTGTCGCTCTTTACATCTCCTGTCTGCTCATGAGTGGGCATTGTACGACCAATGGCATCTGTAGCTACCCAAGTATCGGAATATAAATCCCGCTCGTGGATGCTGTCTTTGCTCTTTTTTTGAGCATGACAAGTGATGCTAATTAAAATTAAAAGCAGTGATAGGAAATGATTTTTTTTCATTGTTGAATCTTGTTCTTAATCGCACAAAAAAATGTTAAAACTCAACTTTGGGAGTTGCGGATGCGTTTTCTTCTGCTTGGAAATATGGTTTTTGCTCGAAGTCAAACATTTTGGCTATGATATTGGCAGGGAAGCGACGCACGGTGGTGTTGTATGTTTGTGTGGCATCGTTGAACTCCTTGCGAGCTACGGCAATGCGATTCTCGGTGCCTTCCAACTGAGCTTGAAGTTCCAAAAAGTTCTGATTAGCCTTTAGCTCGGGGTAGTTTTCCGAGATGGCAATAAGACGGCCGAGAGCTGAAGTTACGTTTGCCTGTATGTGTTGATACTCGGCGATGGTCTGTTCGTTGAGTTCTTCAACTCCAACGTTGATTGACGTAGCCTTTGCTCGTGCATCAACTACGGCTGTGAGTGTAGATTCCTCATGTGCAGCATAGCCTTTGACCGTTGAAACCAAGTTGGGAATAAGGTCGGCACGACGTTGATACTGTGTCTCGATGTTAGACCATGCACTATTAATGGCTTCTTCCTTTTCTACCATTGCGTTGTATGTGCTGCAAGATGTTAATGAAAACATGGCTACAATAGCCATAAGGATAGTGTTTTTCATAGTTTTATAGGTTAAATTTTGTTCTTTATTCTAACTTATTTATATGGAAGTTTATCTATCGCAGATTGTCATTATATAGAACATATTTGCAACGGATGTTTATTATACAAATATATGATAATTTTTGAAATAAATAGTTGAAAGGTTTAAATTTTACATATGGTTTGTCTAAGAAATATTTTGTTTGTAACTTTGCTATATGTAGTATTAATTTTGTGAACATGAAAAACATAATTTTCGTATTTATAATCTTCATATTTGGATGCTCTTTGAGATTTCCAATGACTCCATCAGAAAGTGATTTGCAATTCGATGATTTGGCTACAGTATGGGATGAAGCTATGCCTTTGGGAAATGCCGATGTGGGAGTGTTGGTATGGCAAAAGGGTAGTTCGCTCCGATTTTCACTTGATAGAATAGATCTTTGGGACTTGCGTCCTATTGATAGTCTGCAAAAAAGCCCAACCTACTCCTTTCAATGGATTGTCGAGCAGGTGAAAAAAGGTGATTTACAACCTATACAGGGTAAATTTGAAAAGCCATTTGATATGCCGGGCCCTTCGAAAATTCCTGGAGGAGCTTTGGAATTTAATTCTGGAGCATGGGGCGATGTTATTAATACAAGATTGTATTTGAAAAATGCACTGTGTACAGTTGAATGGGAAAATGGAACTTCACTTAAGACATTTGTTCAAGCCAATAACCCTATAGGTTGGTTTGTGTTTGAAAATGCTCCTGAAGATTTTGAATTGCAGCTAATTCCTCCTGCGTATAATCGTGGTGGAGGCCTTGCTCGTCTTGGGTATGAACAAGGCAGTGTTATAGACAATGGCAATACAATAAGTTATCGTCAAAAGGGGTATGGCGATTTTTATTACGATATTGCTGTGAAATGGTATCGTCGAGGGCGCAATATTGTGGGAACATGGAGTGTTACATCGTCGATTTCAAGAGAGGATGCATTGCAAGAGGTTCACAACGCTATGAAGCGAGGTGTGAATGCCGACTATCGCAAACATCAGAATTATTGGAACAGCTATTGGGATTGCTCGGAAATAGTCATTCCTGATAGCGTACTCCAAAATCAATATGATAGGGAGATATATAAATTTGGCTCGGTAGCAAGGAATGACTCCTATCCAATCTCGCTTCAAGCTGTATGGACGGCAGATGATGGTAACTTACCACCATGGAAGGGTGATTATCATCACGACTTGAATACTCAGCTGAGTTATTGGCCAGCATATTCGGGTAATAGATTAAATGAAGGTTTAGGGTATCTCAATACACTGTGGAGTCAGAGAGATGTATATAGACAATTTACAAAAGACTTCTTTGGTAAAGATGGTATCAATATCCCAGGAGCTTGCACATTGGATGGCTATGCAATAGGTGGTTGGACTCAAAATAGTTTTTCGCAGACCACCGCAGCATGGGTTGCACATCACTTTTATCTGCATTGGAAATACTCTGCCGATAAAGTTTTCCTTGAGCAACGGGGATATCCTTTCATGCGTGATGTTGCGATATTCCTTGAGCAGCAGACCATTGTCAATGATGAGGGAGTTCGCACCCTTGAACTCAGTACGAGTCCCGAGATTTATGGCAATAGTTTAACAGCATGGTTTCGCAATATCACCAACTACGACTTGGCATTGATTAAGTTTGTATTTCGTGCGGCAGCAGAAATGGCTGATGCCCTGGGAATAGAACAGGAGGTAGAGCATTGGAAAAAACTTGAAAAACAGCTGCCGGAGTTTTCAGTTGACAAAAACGGAGCTTTGTGTTTCGCTCCGGGATTCCCTTATAATGTTTCTCACCGACATATGTCGCATGCAATGGCAATTCACCCATTGGGTTTGCTTGATGTAAGTAATGGTGATAAGGATAGAAAGATAATTGAAGCAACGCTTGATGCATTGTATAAACATGGTCCGGCATGGTGGACGGGATATACCTACTCGTGGATTGGTAATTTAGAGGCTCGAGCTGGTCGTGGAGAGAAGGCTGCTGCAGCTTTAAGAACATTTGCCGAGTGCTTTTGTTTGAAAAATTCGTTTCATGCCAATGGTGATCAGACCAAAAGCGGTAAGTCTAATTTCCATTATCGACCATTCACTCTTGAAGGAAACTTTGCATTTGCTGCTGGTATTCAGGAGATGTTGATTCAGAGCCATAGTGGTATAATCACTCTCTTCCCGGCTATTCCTGCAGAGTGGCGAGATGTGAAGTTTAGCAATTTGCGAACTGTCGGTGCATTCCTCGTATCGGCAGAGATGAAGGATGGTGAGATAGTGTCGCTTATAGTTAAGGCTGAGAAGGGTGGTGAATTGAATCTGCGTTTGCCACGTAATGGTGAGTTAGTGAAGAGAGTAATGAAGGCCGGCGAACGTGTAAGAATTATATAAACACAAAATAGCGTATGCTGTATCTGTGAGGATATTGTTCATCATATTTATGATATTAATGCATGTGGAAATTGTGAGTGCACAAGTTCCACATGTTGTTGCTTTCTATAATGTCGAAAATCTAATGGATGTGTCTGATGATCCGTTTTGCGCAGATGAGGATATGCTACCATTAGCCGATAAAGAGTGGACAACGGAGAGGCTGCATGCAAAGTTGCATTCCATAGCAGATGTTATATCTGAGATGAAAATGCCTATTCTTATGGGGCTTGCAGAGGTTGAAAATAGACAAGTCTTGGATATGCTTGTCGCCCAAAATAAACTTTTGTCGGCAGGATATAATGTGTGTCATTACGACAGCTCAGATCGACGCGGTATTGATGTTGCGTTACTCTATCGACCCAATTATTTCACTCTTCAGCGTAGTCTCGCCATTAAGTCAAATGTTGGATTCTCGACGCGAGATATGCTTGTTGTGTGGGGTGAATTATGTGATGTGGATGTTTTGGTCGTGGTGGTGCATTTCCCTTCACGAATTGGTGGTGAGCAGTTTACCGAACCAAAGCGAATAGCATGTCAGCGGGAGTTGCGCAGTGTGGTGGATTCTGTGCGCAAGTCAGAGCCTCACCGTAGAGTGATAATAATGGGCGATATGAATGATAATCCGAGCGATAAGCCTATTAAAGACGTACTGGGTGCAGTTGCTCTATGTCGCAAAGCACCATGCCATGATTTATATAATCCTTTTATTGGGGTTAGACGGCGTGTGTCAAGGGGTAGTTCGATGTATTGTGGTGAGTGGAATCTATACGATAACATAATTCTCTCTTCGGAGTTTGTTTCAGGAGAAGAGTTGCAGTTGCTGGGGCGTGGTGGAATATTTAGAAATAATCATCTACTTGACAGCAGGCGGCATCCTTTACCCACATATCGAGGCGTGGAGTATTTAGGTGGTGTGAGCGATCACCTACCTGTATTTCTTTATTTGCAATAAATTTTGTAAAAAATGTTACGTGTAGAACAAAATTATTATATTTGTATAGTATTTAACAATTTCTAAAACATTATGAAGAAAACTAACCTTTTTAAGATTATTGTAGCCTTTTTTGCTGTAGTAATGTTTGTGGCATGTGCTGATGTGCCATCTGGCGAGAATTACAGATTTAAGGATGGTATGATTGTTTTTGATGAGCCATCACGTGTTGCGGGTCAGGAGTCTATGCTTGGTTTTGCAGCAGAGCCTATTCATACTGTTAGAGTCGGATTCATTGGTTTGGGTATGCGTGGACCGGGAGCAGTAAACCGTTTTACTCATATCGAAGGTGTCGAGATTAAGGGCTTGTGCGATTTGGAGCAGAATAATGTGACTAAGTGTCAGACTATGCTTGAGCGTGCATCTAAGCCAAAAGCTGAGGAGTATGTAGGGCCTGAAGCTTATAAGGAACTTTGTGAGCGAGAGGATGTTGATTTGATTTATATTGCTACCGATTGGGTTAATCATGTACCTATCGCTGTGTATGCTATGGAGCATGGCAAGCATGTTGCTATTGAGGTGCCTGCAGCAACATCCGTTGAGGAGTGTTGGCAGTTGGTAGATACCTCTGAGCGTACACGTCGTCATTGCATGATGTTGGAGAATTGTGTCTATGATTTCTTTGAACTTACATGTTTAAATATGGCACAGCAGGGTGTGTTTGGCGAGATTTTGCATGCTGAGGGTGCTTACATTCATAATCTGGAGCCTTATTGGAATAGCTATCACGGAAATTGGCGTTTAGATTTTAATCAGAAGCATCGTGGCGATGTATATGCTACTCATGGTTTTGGACCTGTATGTCAGGCATTGAACATACACCGTGGTAATCGTTTAACCTACTTGGTTTGCATGGACACCAAGTCGGTGAATGGATTAGAGATAGCAAAGTCGAAGATGGGAGTTGATGAGTTTGCCAATGCTGACCACACAACTACATTGGTTAAAACTGAGCTGGGGCAAACAATTGAAATTCAGCACAACGTCTATACCCCTCGCCCAAAAACTCGACTCTATCAGCTTACTGGAACCAAAGGCTTTGCAAATAAATATCCTGTTCAGGGCTTTACCTTTACCGACGGTATGCTCAAGGATGGCGTTCTTCCAGAGGGCGCACGTCTGAATCCTCATGGTTTTGCGTCAGACGAAGTAAAGAATGCAGCTCTTGCAGCATATAAGCATCCTATTCACCAGGAGATTGAGGAAAAGGCTAAGCAGGTAGGCGGTCATGGAGGTATGGACTTCGTAATGGATTATCGCTTGGTTTATTGTTTGCAGAATGGTCTTCCTCTTGATCAGGACGTATATGATGCAGCAGAGTGGTCTTGCATTGGCGAATTATCTGCTACATCGGCAAAGCATAATAGTATGCCAGTAGCCGTGCCAGACTTTACTCGTGGCGACTGGAACAAGTTGCAAGGGTTGAAATTTCATACAAAGTAGAAAAATATTCACTTTAGGAGTACAACTTTAGATATTTATGCTTATATTTGCATTAGCTAAAGAGATGACTATGAAACAGAATTTGCATAATTTATTGTGGTGGCGTTGTTCCTTATAAGAACAATGATTGCGACTTTATGTTATGCCAAAGATGATAAATAGAGTATCGAAGCCATTGTTCTTGTGAACAGTGGCTTTTTTTGATGTAAATTTAAAACTACCTAAATATAAAGGTTATGAAGACAAAGAAGATTTTGTTAACCGAAAGCGAGATGCCTACGGCATGGTATAATATAGTAGCAGATATGCCCAACAAGCCTCTACCTGCACTTGATCCCAAGACCAAGCAGCCTATTACCCAGGAGGCTATGTGTCGTATCTTCGGCGAGGAATTGGTAAAGCAGGAGTTCTCAACAGAGCGTTATATCGAGATTCCAGAACAGGTGCAGGATCTCTACAAAATTTGGCGACCTACCCCCGTTGTGCGTGCCTATAACCTTGAGCGTATGTTGGACACACCTGCAAAGATATACTTCAAGAACGAGAGTGTGTCGCCCGCAGGTTCGCACAAACCCAATACAGCCATCCCACAGGCATACTATAATGCCAAGCAGGGTATAAAGTATCTTGCAACTGAGACAGGTGGTGGTCAGTGGGGAAGTGCTATGTCATTGGCATGTCAGTATTTCAACCTCGACCTTCGTGTATATATGGTTAAGGTGAGTTGCCAGCAGAAGCCGTACCGTAAGTTATTGATGAATGCGTGGGGTGCGAATGTTATCCCTTCGCCAAGTGATACTACACGTTGCGGACGCGAAATCTTGGCAGCAGACCCCGAGTGTGCAGGAAATTTGGGTATAGCTATTTCAGAGGCTGTTGAGAGTGCGTTGGAACATGGTGAGACAACACGTTACTGTTTAGGTAGTGTCATGAACCACGTTCTTCTTCACCAGACAATCATCGGTGAAGAGGCATTGAAGCAGATGGAGATAGCGGGCGATGACCCCGATGTGGTTATTGGCTGTTTTGGCGGTGGTTCTAACTTTGCAGGTATAGGTTTCCCATTCATTCGTCGTAATATTGTGGAAGGTAAGAAGACTCGTGTTGTAGCTGTTGAGCCAGCCTCTTGTCCAAAGCTTACTCGAGGTGAGTTCCAATATGATTATGGTGATACTGCGGGCATGACACCTATGATGCCTATGTATACTTTGGGTCACTCGTTCCAGCCATCGAATATCCATGCGGGAGGTTTGCGTTATCATGGTGCGGGAACTATTGTCAGTCAGCTCTATAAGGATGGACTGATGGAGGCCACTTCTGTGCAACAGCTTGAAACATTCAAGGCAGGTATGATGTTTGCCAATAGCGAGGGCATTGTCCCAGCGCCAGAGTCTTGTCACGCTATTGCTGTGGCGGTGCGTGAGGCTCTGCAAGCAAAGGAGGAGGGCAAGGCGAAGACAATCCTGTTTAACCTTTCGGGTCACGGTATGATTGACCTTTACGCCTTTGAGCAGTACTTTGCAGGCAAGCTCATCGATCACGAACTTCCTCAGGAGGAGATTCGCCGTGCAGTGGATGAGCTTGATAAAATCATTAAGTAAAATTTATTAGAATGAGAAAAACAACTTTATGCGCTGTATTTGCCCTATGTGCTACGGCTTGTGTTACTAATCGTTCAGCCGTAGAGTATGAGGGTGTTTTACCAGCGGCAGATTGCCCAGGGGTAGTTTACTCTTTAACCTTAAATGCCAATATAGATGGTAGCGATACTTTATTTATGTTGAAACAAACTTACCTTGAGGCAGATGAAAATGGTGGAAATATTTCCTTTGAATTGCAGGGTGTACAACGTATGCGAGAAGAGAAATATATTCAATTGCTACCCGATAATGGTGAGCCGCAGATGAACTTTTATCAAGTGGATGATAACACCATCCGTTATGTAGATGCCAATTTCCAGCCCATTGCTAATGGCTTGAATTATGACTTAAAAAGAAAATAATTTTAGGTCGTTTCAAATAAAAAACTCTCGGAAAATCCCGAGAGTTTTTTATTTGCATTCATCGCCTTAACTACTTCTCATCGCGAGAGAATGAGTATGGACGGTCGCTTATACCTGTACCACGCTTTGTGTTTGGCGTCGCACTCATTGTAGCTTGCATCTTACCACCCTTGAAGATGTCAGAGTGAGTGATGTAGTTGCGAGTGTAAGTCTTGCCGTTGAGTTTCAAGCGGTCGATATAGATATTCTTCTGGTTGTTTTCTGGGGCTTCGATGACGAACTTCTTGCCGTTTTCAAGGTGGATAGTAGCCTTCTTGAATAGTGGAGCACCCATAACGTACTGGTCAGAACCAGGGCATACAGGATAGAATCCAAGTGCAGAGAATACATACCAAGCCGATGTCTGACCGTTATCCTCGTCACCGCAATATCCGTCTGGAGCAGCCGAGTAGAAGCGGTTCATAACTTCACGCAACCAATACTGTGCTTTCCAAGGCTGACCGGCGTAGTTGTACATATATATCATATGCTGGATAGGCTGGTTGCCGTGTGCGTAGTTACCAGTATTCATCACGGTCATCTCGCGAATTTCGTGGATTACGCCACCATAGTAGCTATCATCGAATACAGGTGGTACGATAAATACCGAGTCAAGCATCTCGACGAACTCCTCGTCACCACCCATCAAATCGATAAGACCCTGTGGGTCGTGGAATACCGACCAAGTGTAGTGCCAGCTGTTACCCTCGGTGAAAGCATCACCCCACTTCAGTGGTGAAAATGGCTTCTGGAACTCGCCATTCTTCATACGGCCGCGCATCAACTTTGTCTCCTTGTCGAAGATGTTACGGTAGTTCTGTGAACGCTTTGCATAGAGGTCAATTTCCTCCTGTGGACGATTCAGTTCCTTCGCCATCTTATATATGCACCAATCATCATAGGCATACTCCAATGTGCGGGCTGCATTCTCGTTGATACCCACGTCGTAAGGTACATAACCTAATGTGTTGTAGTACTCGTGACCCAAGCGACCTGTTGATGATACACGTGGGTGAACATTGTTTGCACCGTGCAACATACCCTTGTACATAGTCTCTACGTCCTCAACTTTCACCCCCTTAAGGTAAGCATCAGCCAAAACTGAAGCTGAGTTGTTACCAACCATACAGCCACGATGACCTGGACTTGACCACTCAGGGAAGAATCCGCTCTCCTTATATACGTTCACAAAACCCTCCTGCATCTTCAGGTTCTCTGAAGGGTAGAGCATATTCAATAGTGGGAACAAGCAACGGAATGTATCCCAGAAGCCTGTGCCAGAGTAGAAGTAACCCTTCTCAACCTTGCCGTTGTGTGGGCTATAGTGTAATACTTCGCCGTTAGCCGCAATCTCGTGGTGAATCTGTGGGAAGAGTGTAGAACGATATAAGCAAGAGTAGAATGTGCGTAACTGATCCAAGTCACCACCCTCAACCTCTACACGTCCAAGTACCTCGTTCCACGCTTCGCGTCCCTTCTCCTTCAATTCGTCGAATGAATCGTTGCCGAGTTCCTTGAGGTTCTGGGCAGCCTGTTCGTGGCTGATGAATGATGATGCCACGCGTGCGTGTACCTGCTCGCCCTTCTTTGTCTTGAAGCCGATTACAGCACCAACGTGATTATCCTTCTGCTCCACAGCATTCTCCTTGAGCTGGCCATTTACGAATGTGTTTATATACTCGAAAGGTTTGTCAAACTCTACTACGAAGTAGTTCTTGTAGTTGCGTGTAACACCGCCCGAGTTGCGAGTTGTGTAACCGATGATGCGGTTATTCTCCTTGTCAATATTGATGTACGAACCACGGTCGAAAGCATCCACTACAACGTAAGAGTCGTTTGACTCAGGGAATGTGAAGCGGAACATTACGGCACGCTCGGTTGGAGTGAACTCCGTCACAACGTCGTGTTCAGCCAGGTAAACCTTGTAATAGTAAGCCTTTGCCTCCTCACCCTTGTGAGAGAACCAGCTTGCACGTTCGTCCTCGTTGAATTTAGGTGCGCCAACAACAGGCATAAGCGAGAACTGACCATGGTCATTAATCCAAGGGCTTGGCTGGTGTGTCTGCTTAAATCCACGAATCTTGTGAGCCGTGTAGGTGTACATCCATCCATCTCCCATCTTGCCAGTTTGCGGTGACCAGAAATTCATACCCCATGGACGAGCAATCGCAGGGTAAGTGTTGCCTGTTGAAAGAGCAAACTCCGACAATGTTCCCACTAATGGACTTACGTAGTCGGCAGGTGAGAACTCTCTCTCTTGCGCAAATGAGAATGCAACCAAAAGGGTTGCAATTGCGCTTAATAATGTTCTTTTAAGCATATTAATATTTGTTTATGTGTAGTTCTAAATTTAGCTTTGGCTCAAAGATATGAAATAAAAAACGAATTACCTAATAAAATTTCCATCCCATGTAGTTTTATTTCCGCAATTATCTATTATCTCAAATTTTATTATGTGCTTCTTATTACCTGATATCTTCTCCTCGCGTAGGTTTATCCATGCCTTGCCACGTAAGAAATCTATCGCAACCCACTTGTCGTCAATCCATGCATTGTAACTTTTTATGCCTGAAAAGTTATCCTTTAATTGTAGTGCGATGCGACTTAATGAACGGCAGTCTTGTCCCATTTTAAACCCAGGGTTGATGGTTGGCGGAATGGTGTCTGCTACAAGACAATAAGTTCCAAATGATGAGGTGCGACCCACTAAACGATTTAGTTTGTAACGACCTCCTGCGTAAGATAGGTTGCCTTTTGCATCAACTGATGCCATTGCAGTATGAGGTTGTAATTCGTGTGCAACCTTTTTGGAAAAAACTATGCCTATGTTTTTGTGGAGAGGGGTATTGCTGTTGTGTATTGAGTAAGCTGGTGATAAAATCACGACACTCTCGCTTTGTGGAATAGTTTCTGACATTTTTAAATCAACAACTATGTTTTCATACAGTACGCCGCGAGGAATAATAACACTTGCTATATCATCGATTTTGTGTGCACAGGCGTGGTTGTACTGTGCAATAATTGCATCGGTATGAAGTGAAGCTTTGAAACATTCGCTGTCGTTCTTGCCTTTGATTTTAAACTCCAAAATTGAGGTGTTAGAGCAATCATCTGTCGCTGTGAGTCTTATAGAACGTGTCTCGTTGAAATTGGCGGTGATTATCCCATTGTTTACCATTGTTGGATAGAATACCTCGGTGCATCCTTGTTGGTGTGCAAGTCTAATTACTTCGTTACGTGATTTTCGTTGCTGAGGATACCACGTGATGGCATTGCAATAACGTGATAGGTCAAATGTAAAACCATCGTTGCGATATTCGAAATATTTATTGCCATCAGCTTCTGCCGTAAGATGGTACACACCGTAGGTGTTTGAGCAATCGTTTTTACGATCTGAAACTTCAACTACAAAATAACCTTGTCGTCCAACTTTGATGGGAGAGGCCTGCTTGGTGTGGTAAATGTTGTCTTCGCCTTTTATAATTGTATATGATGTTGGTTCGCTGTGAATTGGCACACCTTGCAGAGTGTCCACCTCGAAGTAGTGAAGCGTCATAATTAAAGGCGCAATATCATCTTTGGGTTTAATGATATCGTGCGCTATTATGTTCAAGGTCTTTTGGGTGTTGGTATTGCGAATCTCAAAATGCAGATGTGGGCCCATTGAAGAGCCTGTATTACCAGATTTGGCTATCTCTTCACCACGTTTTACGCGAAATTGGTTGCTTTTACACTCTACATCGATGTAGCTACGCTGCAGACGATGACGTTCTGCAGCGACAAACTCCGCTATATCTTTTCTGAAGCGAGATAGGTGGCCATATACCGATGTGGTGCCATTGGGGTGATTGATGTATAGAGCTAACCCGTAACCTGAATTGGAATATAGGATTCTGGATACATATCCATCAGCAACGGCCACGACCGATTTACCCTCCACTCCATCGGTTTTAAAGTCGATGCCTGAGTGAAAATGGTTCGAGCGCATTTCGCCAAAATTGGCTGAATAATAACCTTTTACATTAAGTAACGGGTAGGTATAATAGTCGGGGTCTAATTTTTGAGCAAAGCAAGTGGTGGTAACCCACAACAAAAGGGTTAGAAAAAAATATCCTCTTCGCATTGGTTATTCAAGTTATTGGTTTTCATTACCTGCTCCACGCTTACTAACACATGCTCCATTTGAAATCCCAAGGAGATACCATAGCGTATGAGTTTGGTCTTTAATTGGTATGGTGTTTCGTATTTTACGCTTTTTACCTTGCGGGTAAGGCGTTGGGTCAGTCGCTCAACATTTGCACCGGGGTTGATGTTGTTCAGTACCTCGTTAATAATTTCTTCGTGTATTCCTTTGCGTTTGAGCGCGGCTCTTATTTTGTATTCACCCCATGCACTTAGCGAGGTCTTTTCTCTAACGAAAGCCTCGGCGTAGCGTCTGTCGTCAATAAACTTGTCGTGGATTAAATTTTGCAGTATTTCATTCCGCTTGTTTTTATCCACGTTCCAGGTCGCCATCAATCGCAAGGCATCGCCCGAAGAGCGTTCAGCACGGGCACATAGGCGTTGCAATGAGGCAAGTGCTTGTTCTGGTGTTTTGCTACGTTTTACACTTTTTTCTTGCAACATATCATGCGTGGTTTAGAGAGAAAATCATGTCGGAGTGAAACTTCAAAGCCCTCGGCTTGTAACATTTGTAACGTCTGGTTGGCTAATAATTCATGTATCTCGAATAAAAGTGAACCTTGTGTAGAGAGCATGCTTCTTGCTGAGCGTGCAATTTCCCTGTAGAAAATCAGCGGGTCGTTATCATCAACAAAAAGAGCCATATTGGGTTCGTATTCTATGACGTTGATATGCATCGCTTCGCGTTCTGATGATGGGATATAAGGGGGGTTGGATACAATAATATCGAATTCCTTTCCACTCAATTTTTGCACTCCCTGAAGCACATCATCTTGGATGAATTCTATCGGTGTATTTAGTTTGTGTGCATTCTCCTGCGCAATGGCAAGAGCGTCAGATGATAAATCAATAGCTGTAACTATGGCTTGAGGGATGAGTCTCTTAAGGGATATAGCGATACATCCGCTTCCGGTACAGAGGTCAAGAATTTTAGGCTGAATAAATTCTGTCGCCTCATCTCTTGCCCATATAACCAACTCTTCGGTTTCAGGTCGTGGTATCAATGCGCCTTCACGTACAATAAACTCCTCTCCACAAAATTCCGTCTTGCCAATGATGTATTGAATGGGTCTGCCCTGAGCTAATTCTTCGATAGCTTGTTCGATATCTATGTCAATGATTTCGTTGGGCTCGACAATGAATTTAGTTTCATCCTCGCCCGTTAAATGTGCAGCCACCATACGAGCTATGCGCTTTCGCTCTGTTTGCGTGTATAGGTGCTCAATTGCGTTGGCAATGTGTGAAATTATGTCGTTACGAGATGCTCTCATTCTTTATGCTCGAAGTTTAAGATCGGCCAAAGCAATGGCCAAAGCAGCTTCGGCAACAACCGCAGCACGCAGAGTTATGCACACATCGTGACGCCCTTTGATTGATAGTTCTTCTATCTTGCCGTTTTCGAAGTTGAATGTTTGTTGAGCCTTAGCAATAGAGGCTGTGGGTTTTATAGCTATGCGTGCGACAATTTCATTGCCATTGGTAATGCCGCCGACAATACCTCCAGCATGGTTTGAGAGGGTCTTGCCTTCGTCATTAATAATAGCATCATTGTGTTCCGAGCCTTTCATTCTTGCAGCCGCAAAGCCTGCGCCAAACTCAACACCTTTAACTGCGGGGACTGAGAAGAGTAGATGAGCTGCCAGACTCTCTACTGAGTCAAAGAATGGCTCTCCTAATCCTGCTTCAATGCCTGTAACACGGCACTCCACGATTCCACCAATTGAATCTTGAGCTTGTTGAGTTTGTTCGATGATGGTTGTCCATTGTGATTTGTCATTGCAACCGCCAATCTCTGTTATGTCGGTTGAAAATCTTACAAAATCACCCAATATTTTTTTTGCTACAACACCCGCTGTAACCATGCCCAGGGTTATTCTGCCCGAAAAATGTCCACCACCACGAGGGTCATTGTATCCGCTAAATTTTTTGCCTGCGACCCAGTCTGCATGAGAAGGACGGGGGTGCGATGTTAGGTTACGATAGTCTGCAGAACGTGTGTTTTCGTTGTGAAACACTATAGTCAAAGGTGCTCCAGTTGTAAAACCGTTGTAAATGCCCGAAACAATGTGTGGAGTGTCACTCTCTTTGCGAGGCGTGGTGCCCAAAGTGCCAGCACGACGACGGTCGAGGTCGGCAGAAAAATCAGCCTCGCTTAATTCAATACCAGCAGGCACACCATCTATACTTACGCCTACTTGCGCTCCATGAGACTCGCCCCATATGGTGAGTCTAAATCTATCCCCCCAAGAGTTCATTATCGCAAAATTATTGATTCTAAATCTTCAAAAAATGTAGGATAGCTCTTCTCTACACACTCGGCATTTTCAATCATAACCTCTCCATTGCATCGCAGTGCCGATATTGCAACCGACATAGCTATGCGGTGGTCATGATGGCTGAATGTAGTAGTAGGGTGTATCTCCCCACCTTGAATTTTCATAATATCATCCTCGCTGATATCCACCTTGATGCCAAGTTTTTCATACTCCTGGCAAATTGTTAGTGCTCTATCGCTCTCCTTATGCTTCAGGCGAGATGTTCCTATAATAGTGCTCTCTCCTTCGGCCGCTGCAGCCAATGCAGCCAATGCTGGGAACAGATCAGGACAATGAGTTGCATCGAAAGAGAAGGCACGTAGTGGTCGTTTAGATACAGTTATCGAGTTCTCTTCGATTATGATGCCTGCACCAGCACGCTCCAATGCACGACATATTGCTGTGTCGGCTTGTTTCGAGAGGGTAGATATATTATTTATAGTGACCTCTCCTGCAATAGCTCCTGCTACAAGCATTGATGATGCTCCGCTCCAGTCACCTTCAATAGCTAAATCAACGGGTTTGTATTGTTGTCTGCCTTTGATGAAAAACTCGGTGTAATCACCCTCGTTGTGAAGAATATCAACCCCGAAGATGCGAGCAGTATCAATGGTCATATCTATGTATGGTGTCGATACGGGTGACTTAACAATTAAAGTAGTATCCTCCAATGCTAGTGGCAAAGCGAGCAATAAACCTGTGATAAATTGCGAAGAAAAACTTCCATCCACCTCGATTCTGCCGCCATGAATAGGTCCTTTTACTTGAATAGGTAAATATCCACCTCCATCCAAGACCTCCACTCCGAGCTCACGCAAAGGCTCTATCATAAGCATCATAGGACGATGCAACAGGGTGCCTTCACCCTTTATGCAGATAGGGGAAGAGTGTAGTGCTGCAATAGGAGTAAATAGTCGTGTTGCTAAACCCGATTCTCCAACATGTAATGTGTCTAAAGCAGGATTAAGGCCGCCATCAATGGTAATGGTGCTGTCGTCAATAAATGAAACTTTAGCACCCAATGCTTCAATGCATTTTAATGCAGAGCGAGTATCCTTGCAAAATTCTATGTTGCGTAGCGTTGAACGTCCTTTGGCAAGCAAAGAGAGTGCTATGGCTCGTTGAGCATAACTTTTTGATGAAGGCGGGATGATGCAACCTTTGACACTTCCACCGGAGACGGTTTTGTCCATTTATAATGAAGTTTTAATATTTTATAACTATTGTTTTGTAGCTGCGTCAATGGCAGCCTTTGCTGCAGCTGCTCGCTCGGCTTCGATACGTTCCATTGTCGCGGTCTTTTTTCGGCGAAGCTCAAAGTTTTTACCAAGATATACCTTACGTACCATCTCGTCGTTAGCCAAATCCTCGGCAGTACCTGTCTTTAGAATTTTACCTTCATAGAGGAGATATGTACGGTCGGTAATCTCCAACGTCTCATCTACGTTGTGGTCAGTAATGATAACACCAATGTTTTTGTCTTTCAACGTTGCAACAATGCTTTGAATATCCTCCACGGCGATAGGGTCCACACCGGCAAAAGGTTCGTCAAGAAGGATAAATGATGGGTTGATAGCTACGGCGCGAGCGATTTCGGTACGACGACGCTCTCCTCCGGAAAGCTGGATACCCAAGCTCTTGCGAACTTTTTGCAAACGAAACTCCTCGATAAGAGCCTCTACGCGCTCCTTCTGATACTCTTTGCTGTATGAGGTCATCTCTAATACCGCTTTGATATTATCTTCGACACTCAGACGACGGAAAACCGATGCCTCCTGAGCCAAATAACCTACACCCATCTGTGCACGTCGGTAAACGGGCATGTCGGTGAGCTCGCTAATCTGCCCCTCGTCATTTTCGAGGAATATCTGACCCTCATTTGGCTTAATAAGACCCACAATCATATAGAATGTGGTAGTCTTGCCTGCACCATTTGGGCCGAGCAAACCTACAATTTCACCCTGCTTAACATCGATAGTCACATGGTTTACAACCGTACGAGATTTGTATTTTTTTACCAGCTCACTTGTAAATAGTCGCATAATCGTTGAAAATTTTTCACAAAGTTATCATTTTTTTCAAAAAAAGTTTTATCTTTGAATGACAAAAATCATTTTTACGTAGATTGCGTATATATTTTCGATTAAATGGAACTGGAAAACACTATTTTACACGAAAAATTAAAGGAGTATTTTGGCTTTACCACATTCAAGGGTAACCAAGAAGCCGTAATTCGTAACCTTCTTTCGGGTCGCGATACTTTTGTGTTGATGCCCACCGGTGGTGGAAAATCGTTGTGTTATCAGTTGCCCGCGCTGTTGATGGATGGAGTGGCGATTATCATTTCTCCACTCATCGCCTTGATGAAAAATCAGGTAGATGCAATGCGTACGTTCTCTACCGAGTCGGGTATTGCTCACTTCCTGAACTCTTCGCTTAACAAGACTGCGATTAATCAGGTGCGTAGTGATGTGCTTGCAGGTAAAACTAAGCTGCTCTATTTCGCTCCCGAGTCGCTTACTAAGGAGGATAATGTTGCATTCTTGCGTAAGATAAAAATTTCATTCTACGCCATTGATGAGGCTCACTGTATCTCGGAGTGGGGACATGATTTCCGCCCTGAGTATCGACGCATACGTCCTATCATTAATGATATTGGTCAGGCGCCACTGATTGCCCTAACGGCTACAGCTACGCCAAAGGTACAAATGGATATTCAGAAGAATTTGGGTATGACTGATGCGGTGGTTTTCCGTTCGTCATTCAACCGTTCAAATCTCTTCTATGAGATACGCCCAAAGCACAACACCGAGCACGACATCATCCGCTTCATCAAGCAGCGTGCGGGTAAGAGTGGTATCATCTATTGCTTGAGCCGTAAAAAGGTGGAGGAGCTGGCAGAGTTGCTGGTGGCTAATGGTATCAAAGCATTGGCTTATCATGCTGGTATGGATGCTCAGACTCGTGCCAACAATCAGGATGATTTCCTAATGGAACGTGTAGATGTCATTGTCGCTACGATAGCTTTTGGTATGGGTATCGACAAGCCCGATGTGCGCTATGTCATTCACTACGATATCCCCAAATCGTTGGAGGGATATTATCAGGAGACGGGTCGTGCAGGTCGCGATGGCGGCGAGGGTCATTGTCTTACCTTTTATAGTTACAAGGATATTCAGAAGCTCGAGAAATTTATGCAGGGCAAGCCTGTGGCAGAGCAGGAGATTGGAAAGTTGCTCTTGTTGGAAACAGTGTCGTATGCCGAGAGTTCAATGTGCCGCAGAAAGACTTTGTTGCACTATTTTGGCGAAGAGTACGATCAGCCCGATTGCGGTTGCTGCGATAACTGCGTGAATCCAAAACCAAAGGTGGATGCCAAGGCTGAGATGAAGTTGATGTTGCAGACACTTCAGGCTATTGGCGATAAATTCAAGGTTGACCATCTTGCAGCTGTGCTTACGGGTAAGGTTACGGCTCAGGTTAAGAGTTATGGTCACAATAAGTTGAAGTTCTTTGGTGAGGGCGAGGATCACGATGCTAAGTTCTGGGGTGCTGTAGCGCGTCAGGCGTTGATTATGGGACTGATTGACAAGAGTATTGAGAATTATGGCCTGATATCAATAAACGAGAAGGGTGAGGAATATATAAAGATGCCTAAGAGTGTGACTATTACGCTCGACCACAACTATGACGAGGAACAACAGGAGGAACAGGGCGTGTCTGCGCAGATGAATAAGGGAGGAGCTGCCGATGAGGAGTTGTTCGCTATGTTGAAAGATTTGCGTAAGAAGGTTGCCAAGAAACATGACTTGCCTCCGTTTGTTATCTTCCAAGATCCATCACTGGAAGATATGTCAATTCAATATCCTATCACCATTGAGGAGATGCAGGGTATTTCTGGTGTCGGTGCTGGTAAGGCGAAGAAGTTCGGTGAGGAATTCATCAAACTCATCAAGGCGTATGTTGAGGAGAAGGATATCATCCGTCCACAGGATATGGTCGTTAAGTCGGTGGCTAATAAGTCGGGTAACAAGATTTTCATCATTCAATCTATCGACCGTAAGATGGACTTTGAAGATATTGCTCGCGCAAAGAACCTCGATTTTGAGGAGGTGTTGAGTGAGGTGGAGGGTATTGTGAACTCTGGTACGAAACTCGATATATCTTATTATATAAATAAGGTTATGGACGAGGATAAGGCCGAGGATATATATCTATATTTCAAGGAGGATGCCGAGAGTGACTCTCTGGATGCTGCCATCGAGGAGCTCGGTTCCGATTACAGTGAGGAGGAGATTCGTCTGGTACGTATCAAGTTCCTTTGCGAGGTGGGAAACTAAATTTTATCAACTATTATAATTTTATTTCTATGGCATTGATTTATTGCAGAGAGTGTGGAAAGCAGATCTCAGATCAAGCTTTCACTTGCCCCTTTTGTGGCTGCCCGATGGGCAATGGTAACCCAAATCAACAGGTATCGGTGTTTGACCCCAACCGCAGTAAGTATGATTGGCTGACAACTCTATTGTTATGTTTCTTTTTGGGATGCTTTGGTATTCACAACTTCTATACAGGCAAGACGGGTATTGGTGTTGCGCAGTTGCTTACTTGTGGTGGTTGTGGAATTTGGGCACTTATAGACTTTATTATGATTATCGTGGGGTCGTTCCGTGATGGCGAGGGCAAGGTCGTAAGTAACAAATAATAATGCCTCATCTGGTAAAATATTGGAGAGCCGTTGCGGTTGCGTTGTTGCCGTTGGCTCTCTATTTTATTCCACGCGAGAGTTTTTTTGAACATACCCACACGCTCTGCTTGGTGCATAGGTTTGCGGGTGAGGAGTGCTGGGGGTGCGGAATGTCGAGGGCGTTGCTGTCGGTTATGTATCTCGATTTTGAGGCGGCTTGGGCTTTTCATCGTGGGGTAGTGGTGGTTGCACCCGTGCTGGCGTGGCTGTGGGTGAAATGGATTTATCGACTTACTAAATAAATGAATTTATGAAACGAATAGTATGTTTGATTGCGCTTATTGCGATGGCTATGCCGTTGGTTGCTCGTGAAAAAAATAAGAAAGTGCCGATGGAGGCGTTGCGTTGGAGCGAGGAGCGTGTGAATGAGTGGTACGCCCAGCAACCCTGGATGTCGGGATGTAATTTTGTGCCGAGCAATGCTATCAACCAGCTTGAGATGTGGCAGGAGGATACCTTCAGCCCCGAACTTATCGACAAGGAGCTTGGCTGGGCTGAGGAGTTGGGCTTCAATGTGATGCGTGTATATCTTCACAGCAAGGCTTGGGAGGCAGATAAACGAGGCTTCAAGAAGCGTATTGATGAGTATCTCACCATTTCGATGAAGCACGGCATTCGTACTATGTTTGTCTTTTTCGATGATTGCAACTATCCCGAGGGTGCTATTGGTAAGCAACCTGACCCTATCCCAGGTATGCATAATTCATATTGGTTGCACGACCCATTTGCATCGTTGCGTGGCGATAAGGAGAAGATGCTTGCCGACCTGAAACCCTATGTAATGGATATTTTGAAGACATTTAAGGATGATGAGCGCATTGTGATGTGGGATTTATACAATGAGCCTAAAAAGAAGGACTCTATTGATTTGCTCAAAAAAGTGTTTGAGTGGGCACGTGAGGTCAATCCATCGCAGCCTCTCACGTCGGCAGTGTGGTCGCTGGATAATTTCCATTATTTGAGTAGCGTGCAGCTCAATAATTCTGATGTGATTTGTTATCATAGTTATTTTGACACTTCATTTCACAATAATTGGATTTCACATTTGAGAATGCTTAATCGTCCGATAATGTGTACCGAGTATATGGCACGCCCATTTGAATGTACATTTCAGAAGGTTATGCCTTTCCTAAAGAGTCAGAATGTCGGTGCAATCAATTGGGGCTTTGTCAGCGGAAAGAGTAACACTATTTACGATTGGGACACCAAGAAGAAACCTTATGTTGGCGGAGAGCCCAAAGTGTGGTTTCACGATATTTTGCGCCAGGATAAGACCCCATATAGCGAAGATGAAATTCGCGCAATCAAGGAGTGTAATAAACGATAAAGGTTTGTGAGTTATGAAAAGGTTTGGGCTTAAACATTATGTTTTCCTCCTGCTTGCAGTTTGCACTACGGCTTTTTGCTGTGTGGCACAGACTATTGCGCCAACCATTTTCCCCATCCCAATAGAGTTTGAGGTATCTTCCACCGATTATGTTGTGTTAGATAAAGTGACCCTGACCTGCGCCGATTCTCAAGCGCAGGAGTGGGCAGAGAAGCATTTGAAAGAGTGGTATGGAAAGTATCGTCCCGCAGTGGAGTTCTCAAGTGGCAAAGTCGCTGTTACGGAGGATGAGGGTTACACGCTTGTGGTGGATGAGTCGGGCGTGAGAATTTCGGCTCTTACTTTGCAGGGTGCTCGTTATGCTCTCTACTCTCTGCGTCAGCTCGCTATTCCGCAGCGTGGCGTTGCCGAGGTCAACGGCTGGATTGTGCCCAAAACAAATATCAAGGATAGCCCCAAGATGAACTTCCGTGGAGTCCACATCTGCTGGTTTCACGAGACAGAACCCTGGGAGGTTGAGCGATTGATTCGCCTGGCGGCATATTACAAGATGAACTATGCTGTCATCGAGTCGTGGGGAACATTCCGCAGCGATGTAGCTCCGTGGTTTGGATGGCAGGATGGCACAATGACCAAAAAGGAGATTAAGCGACTTAAGGCTATTGCCGATGATTTGGGCATTACACTTATTCCGCAGATAAATGTTTTTGGTCACGCTGCGCAGGCTCGCAGCCACGCAGGTAAACACGCTACGTTGGACGTTGATTCTAAATATCAGCCTCTGTTTGAGCCGCTTGCGGGTTGGAATTGGTGTTTGTCAAATCCCGAAACTCGCAAATTGTTGCAGGCATTGATTAAGGAGCGTTATGAAGCATTTGGTCACCCTCCATTTTTCCATATAGGATGTGATGAGGCAAACCAACCAAGTTGTCCCGATTGTGCCTCTCAATCCTATTCCAAACTCTTTGTAGAGCATATCAAAGCTATGAACGATACTATATCATCGCTTGGAGCACGCACCATTATGTGGCACGATATGCTAATATCTTGGGAGCCCCGCTGGAACGGATTTGTTACCAATGGCACTAAAGAGACAGCTGAAGGCTTTTTGAAGCTACCTCGTGATATAATAGTTGCAGATTGGTATTATGGAGGAGCGAAATCAGAATATCCAACCATAGATTATTTTAAGTCACACGGTTTTTCTGTTTTGACAAGTCCCTGGAATACGGTTGAGGGAATAAAAGCACAGTGTCAATATGCTCACAAGAGTGGAATAATGGGTGTTTTGGGTACTACGTGGCATTATTATTACGGACAAGAGATGTATAAAATATATTATACTCTTTCTAATATGATGTGGAATGTAGAATCTCAAGTTCAGCCGAATGAGATTGAGATGTTTAGAGTTCAGACTCATATTCGCCAGATTGGTTGGGATATGAAGTTGCGTAATCCACGTCACGGTGGACTCTATTACGATGAGATTCCGCCTGAACCTTTTTTGAATTATTAGATATAATACCTATCTTTGCTGTATGAATCAAGTAAGAGCTAAAAAGGCGTTGGGTCAGCATTTTTTGACCGATCTGAATATAGCGCGTAAAATATGTTTCTCGCTCTCGGGTGGCGAGGCAGGTGAGCCTGTTAAGGTGTTGGAGGTAGGTTGCGGCATGGGTGTGCTGACGCAGTTCTTGTTGCAGCGCGACGATGTGGTGACCTATGGTGCCGAGATTGACTCGGAGAGTGTTGAGTATTTGCACGAGCACTATCCCGATTTTGCGCCCCGCCTGATTGAGGGCGACTTCCTGAAGATGGACTTAAGAGAGAGATTTGGCGATGAGGTGAGAGTGATTGGAAATTTCCCATACAACATCTCGTCGCAGATATTCTTCAAGATTATAGAGAATCGTGACATTGTGCCTGAGTGTGTGGGTATGATTCAGAAGGAGGTTGCTGTGCGTATTGCCGAGCCACCAGGATCACGCGAGTATGGAATTTTGAGCGTTCTGTTGCAGGCATGGTACGACATAGAGTATCTCTTCACCGTCGGCGAGAAGGTCTTTAATCCTCCTCCAAAAGTTAAGAGTGCCGTTATCCGCCTGAAGCGAAACTCTACGCAGCAGCTGGGTTGTGACGAGACTCTGTTTGTGAAGGTGGTGAAGGCGTCGTTTGGTCAGCGCAGAAAGATGTTGCGTAACTCATTGCGTTCGGTCTTTGGCGACTTTGGCGGTGCCGAGCATCGTTTCTTCACCGAGCGAGCCGAGAAGTTGTCGGTTGCTGATTTTGTTGAACTCACCAATTGGGTTGCCGAAAATAAAAAATCGTAGAGCTTTGTTCTACGATTTTTTTTATTATTGCTTTATGAAAAATCTCCCACGACGACCGTTATCATATCTTCGGGATTGAGGTAACGTTGCGCTAATGCGAGAAGTTCCTCGGAGGTGGTTTGGCGTATGCGCTCGAGGTTTTGCTGTATGTGGCTATTGTCGAATCCGCAGAGGATGTTTTCTGTAGTCACATCTGCAATGCCGAATGGACCATCCAATATTCGCATCATCTCACCCGCCATAATGTTTTTAACCAATTCCAGCTCCTCTTCGGGGATAAGCTCTGTGCGTAAAATATCAATCTCTTTAGAAATCTCAATTAATGCTTGCTCTGTTACCTCGGTACCTACTTGTGTGGCAAGAGCCAAGTATCCCGTATGTTGGAAATTTACCATTGCCGAGAATACTCCATAAGTAAAGCCGTTATGTTCACGCAAGTTTTGCATTAGGCGTGACCCGAAATATCCACCCAATACGGTTGATAATACCTGCATTGGGATAAAATCCTTATGTGTACGGGGAAATAACAATCGCCCCATGCGTATCGATGATTGAACGGCTCCGTCATGCTGAATGCGAATATTGTGAGATGTGCTAAACTCAGGCAGACGAATGTCGCATCTTGAATTTGAGCAGTGCAGTGATGCTGTTATTGATTTTATGCGCTCTAATACCTCTGGGGTTATATTGCCACTGCATACAACGATACAATTTTCAGCTGTATAATGGTTACGATAGTGTGTTGCTATATCTTCGCGTGTCATGGAATCATATTCCGCTTCGGGATATGATATACCATAGGGGTGTCGCTCTCCAAAAATTGCTTTTGCAAAGTTTTCGCGAGCAATTGTTTCAACCTTACTTCTTTCAATTGAGAGTTGTTGCTTACGCTTGGCACAATATGTTGCCAATTCATTTTCGGGGAATGTCGGGTGTAGTATGACCTCCTCGATAATTTCTGCCGTGGGATCGAAGAATTTCGATAACGAACAAAACGATATGTAGGAGTAATCTCTATCTATATTAATGTCGAAATACGATCCGTAATAATCCAACCTCTCGGCTATCTGTTGTGTTGTGTATTTTGTGCTACCTTCGGCAAGCATATTCGCCGTAGCTGAGGCCACGAAGGGACGTGCCTGAGTAATGGTTCCAGCATGAAATACAAACGATAAGCGTACTACCTTAAACTCGGGGCAGTTGAGCACATAAATAGGAGTGCCGTTGGAGGCTACTATTTTTTCGGCATGTTGAATATCGATGCTGTTGGGTATTGTTAGTGGTGGTTGTATCATTGTTTGGCTCTGTAAATTAGTGTTGATGAGTTCTCCTTCTTAAATGTGTGAATAGCGAAGTCGGCAACTTCCTGCTTTGTTATGGAACGATAGATATCTACTTCGCGATTTATTAATGGTAGGTCGCCAATCATCGAATAATACCCCATGTTCATAGCTTTGTTCATTACATTTAACTCTCCAAATAGGGTGTTAGCCTCGAATTTATTTTTCACCTTTTCAAGTTCGTAATCACTTATTTTACCCTCAGCAAGTAGCTCCATCTCCTGCCAGAAAGCGGCTTCGGCATCCTGCTCCGAGGTAGTTGGTAATAGCTGACCTGTGAAGACAAACATTCCTGCATCTACATCGCCTGATATATAAGCATTTACTGAAGCAAATAATTTTTTGCCTTTGATAAGGTGCTCATATAATCGTGCTGAATCACCTCCTGCCAAAAGGTCGGAAGTGAGATCCCCCAGAAAGAAATCGTGCGAAAGACGATTGCCCATGTGGAATGCTATGACTATGGTGGTTGCAGGAACATTGCGCTCCACTTCCAAACGACGAGCTTCGGTTTGTTGTGGCTCAATAGGGATTTGAGGCGCAGTGAAAGGAGAGTCGGCAATAGGTCCAAACCACTTCTCCGCTAAATCGAACACCTGCTCGGCCGCGATATCTCCTGATATCGATAGTATGGCATTGGAAGGGTGATAGAAGTTGTTGTAGAATTGATGAATAGTTTCAAGCGGAGCATTCGCAATGTGGTCGGGTGACATTCCGATAGTTGCCCAGCGGTAAGGATGGGTGGTGTAAACCATTTTGCGCAGCAACATGTTCAAATCACCATATGGTTGATTAAGATAACGTTGTCTGAACTCTTCGATTACAACACGTTTTTCAATCTCACAGGCATGTTCCGATAGGTTGAGTCCCATCATGCGGTCGCTTTCAAGCCAAAGAGCCGTTTCGATGTTGTCTTTTGGTAGAGTAATATAAAAATCGGTGTAGTCGTTATTGGTAAATGCATTATTCTCGCCACAAGCCATCTGTATGGGTGTGTCGAAATCTGGCACATTATGTGTTCCGCGGAACATGAGATGCTCGAAAAGATGAGCTAATCCTGTGCAATCAGGGTCCTCGTTGCGAGCACCGACCTTGTAGAGGATGTTTACAGCCACTAATCGCGAAGTTGTGTCGCGATTGGCTATAACCTCTAAGCCGTTTGAAAGTTTGGTATGTTGATATCTAATCATCGTTTTGGCAATGTTTTTTCGTAATTGCAAAAGTATTGATTTTTTCTTAATAAAAGAATGTTTGTTGGGGGACAAGAGATTTATTTGTTTGCCAATTTTTTGTATTCATGGTACTTTTAGCTTGTGAAATTATTAACACAAAAAAAGCTATGATTTTAAGTTTGAAATTCATAACTTTGCCATGATTTGAGTCTATGTAACTCTTTTGTCACGTAAATTAATACATAAAACATAAAATTCGTCTTATTATGGCAGAAAAGAAATTTATCACATGTGATGGTAACTACGCTGCAGCGCATATCGCCTACAAATTTTCTGAGGTGGCTGCTATTTATCCCATCACCCCATCATCAACTATGGCAGAGTATGTTGACGAGTGGGCAGCTCAGGGTATGAAAAATATGTTTGGTGAGACTGTTAAGGTTGTTGAGATGCAGTCAGAGGCTGGTGCTGCTGGTGCTGTTCACGGCTCTTTGCAAAGTGGAGCTCTTACCTCTACATTTACAGCATCACAGGGTTTGCTGTTGATGATTCCAAATATGTACAAGATTGCTGGCGAGCTTCTTCCTGGTGTATTCCACGTATCAGCTCGTGCTTTGGCAGCACAGTCACTCTCAATCTTTGGTGACCACCAGGATGTGATGGCTACACGTCAGACTGGTTTTGCAATGCTTGCTACATCTTCAGTTCAGGAGGTTATGGATTTGGCGGGTGTTGCTCACGTTGTAGCATTGAAGGCTCGTATTCCATTCCTTCACTTCTTCGACGGTTTCCGTACATCGCACGAGATTCAGAAGATTGAGGTTATTGATGATGCTTCACTCACAGCTATGCTCGATCGTGATGCACTTAAGGCATTCCGTGCCGCAGCTTTGAATCCTAACCACCCTGTAACACGTGGTACAGCACAGAACCCAGATATCTACTTCCAGACTCGTGAGGCTTCTAATAAGTTCTACAACGCAGTACCTGATATGGTTGCTGAGGCTATGGCAAAGATTTCAGAGATTACAGGCCGTACTTACAAGCCATTTACATACTATGGAGCTGAGGATGCCGAGCATGTTATCGTGGCTATGGGCTCTGTAAACGAGACTATCAAGGAGTGTATCGATTACCTCGCAACACAGGGCAAGAAGGTTGGTCTTATCACTGTTCACCTCTACCGTCCATTCTCAGAGAAGTACTTCTTCGACGTAATGCCAGCATCGGTAAAGCGTGTGTGCGTTTTGGATCGTACAAAGGAGCCAGGTGCAAATGGCGAGCCATTGTACCTCGACGTGAAGGATATGTTCTACGGCAAGGAGAACCAGCCTATGGTTATCGGCGGTCGTTACGGTCTTTCATCAAAGGATACAACTCCAGCGCAGATTTTGGCCGTTGTTGAGAACCTCTTTGCAGCAGAGCCAAAGAATCACTTTACAGTAGGTATCAACGACGATGTTACAAACCTTTCATTGTCAGTAGGCGAGGAGGTATCGTTGGCTCAGGCAGGTACTTTCGAGGCCCTATTCTTCGGTTTGGGTGCTGATGGTACTGTGGGAGCTAACAAGAACTCAATCAAGATTATCGGTGGTTCAACCGACAAGTATTGTCAGGCATACTTCTCTTACGATTCAAAGAAGTCAGGTGGTTACACCTCTTCACACTTGCGTTTTGGTGATAACCCAATCCGCTCACCATACTTGGTAACAACTCCTGATTTCGTGGCATGTCACGTTCCATCGTATGTTGATAAGTACGATGTGTTGAAGGGCTTGAAGAAGGGTGGTTCATTCTTGTTGAACTCTGTTCATGATGCTGCTACCACTTGCGCTACATTGCCTGACCATATGAAGGTATATCTTGCGAAGAACAATATCAATTTCTATATCATCAACGCTACAAAGATTGCATCAGAACTTGGCTTGGGTAACCGTACCAACACCATTATGCAGTCAGCATTCTTCAAGATTGCGGAGGTTATTCCTTTCGAGAAGGCTGTTGAGGAGATGAAGAAGGCTATTCTGAAGTCTTACGGCAAGAAGGGTGAGGATATCGTGAATATGAATTACGCGGCTGTTGACGCAGGTGGCTCGGCTGTTGAGAAGATTGAGGTGCCAGCAGAGTGGGCTTCTATTGAGGTTAAGGCGGCAGCGAAGGCGGTTGATATGTCACGTCCAGAGTTTGTTCGCAATATCGTTGATCCTATCAATGCATTGAAGGGCGATGATCTTCCAGTATCAGCATTCAATGGTCGTGAGGATGGTACTTGGGATAATGGCACTGCTGCTTACGAGAAACGAGGTATTGCTGTGAATGTTCCAGAGTGGGATGTGAACAACTGTATCCAGTGTAACCAGTGTTCTTATGTCTGCCCTCACGCTGCTATCCGTCCATTCCTCGCAACAGAGGAGGAGGCTGCTGCAAGCGGTCTTGAG
>JAGBTO010000052.1 GCA_017631285.1 Alistipes sp. | reverse complement strand
TGCGGGAGGGATGATATCTTCGGTGAATGAGAATGTATCTCCATCCTTATATTTCAGGCAGATGGTCAGTTCTTCTTCAGTGAGTTTGCCAAAGCCAAAACGGCCATCGCAAGATGCCCACACGAGCATATCTCCCAAGCCGCTGTGGATAGTGCTCTGGCCAAATGAGTCGGTATGGAGCTTCACAACGGAGTTAAACTCGCCATAGTTGAAAATCTTGTACTCAACCAATGCACCCTCGACGGCCTTACCCTCGGTATCGACAACTGTTACCGTTGTCTTGCGTACGGGGGCGTAGTTATCTATCACATTTATTTCGGTGAAGCAGTTTGTGCGTTGAATTACATCCTCCTTGCCGCGATAATCACCTCTTACGCGAGTGTGCATCAAAAGGGCACGTGTTGCGGGCTGGTTGAACCATGCTATATTTAGTTCGGGCTCGGGCTCGCAAGCACCCAGGAACTCCCACTTGCCATCAATCCACACCTCGACCCAGGCATGGTTGCTGTCGGTGTGTGCCCAACGCGGAGTATATACCTGACGTGCGGGAATACCTACTGTTCGCATAGCCGACACGGTGAATGTTGATTCCTCGCCACAACGTCCCTCGGCATTGACTATCGTAGCCATAGGCGAAGAGGTGCGGGCATCGGAAGGGATGTATGTAACCTTCTCGTGGCACCAATGGTTTATCTCCAGGGCGGCATCGTGCAACGAAAGACCCTCAACACGCTCCTTGAGTTCATCGTAATAAACTGCGCGGAAGTCATCCATTCGTTCGTTATTTACCCTTATGGGTAGCACAAAGTGGCGGAAAATATCCTCGGGGATGCTCTTACCCCACGCCATCTGCTGGCGAGCCTTGAGCGAAAGGCGTACATTCTTTAGAAAGTACTCACCCGTATAATCGGCCAGGTCGGCTGAAGGCATCGAACTATAGAGAAACTCCATAGCTTCGCGTTCTGCTGTGGTGAGTTGCTCCTCGAATATGGCAAAGCAATCGCCATCGACAAAAAAGTTTTTGCGTTGCTCCCACTCCTTGTGGATTTGCTCCCTGAGCTCTTTGTCGGCGATAATATGGCTGTTGCAAGCTGCCAATGTGAGCAATGAAATTGCCGGGATAAAAAGTTTGAATATGAGTTTTTTCATCTGATAAGGTTTTCTGTGGAGTAAATATAGTGAAAAAATGTAATTATAAACTCTACTCATAGCAATTTATACTACTTTTATATCGCGTGTAGATAAAAAGGAAAAGGATGCACCCTTTATGCACCCTTTGTCCAAAGTCTGTGTTTTGTTCTATTTGTTCGAACCTATTCTTCCGGTATAAGCATCTACGCCGGATTTGCCCGTAGGCTGCGCAAAGAACTTCTCTGCCGCCTCGTTCACTTTGCCACCCCAAGGCTGTGGGCCTCCTGCCGCCTGAATTACCCATAGTCTCAACTGCTTCTTGTGCCAATTAACCACGCAGTTTGTGCCCCAAGCGCCTCCGTGACCAAACCATGCATTCTCATTATCATTAACCGGAGCTGATAATCCCAGCGAGTAGCCACCCATATTCTTTGGGCGTGTAGTGCAAGCCAGGATAGATTTTACGGTCTCCTCCTTCAGGATACGCACACCATTTTCACCCACACCCAGGTTCATCAACATCTTGTAGAACTTGAGCTGATCGGCTGCAGTTGTCCACAAGCCAGCACCTGCCGAGGCAAATACGTGAGAGTCATTGTAGGGGCGCTGTTGCCATGCCATCTCCTCAACCCACTCTGCTGGAGCATTATCCTTGAAGGCGTAAAGCTCAATCTTCTTCTTGAGTTGCTTGTCGGTAGGCCAGAACCAAGTAGATTTCATTCCCAGTGGATCCAAGACCTCCTTCTTAAGATAATCTTCCCACTTCATGCCTGTGACTACCTCGACGATTGCGGCACCGATGTCGATACCTGTATTTGAGTACAACTCACGTGTGCCGGGCTCGAACATAATTGGCGACTCGGCAGCTACGGCAGCCACCTGGCGCAGAGGAGCTCCACCACTCCAACCACCACCACGTACATCGCTACGCTTTACACTTGCCTCGAATGGGAAACCTCCGGTGTGGTTGAGCACCATGCGTACGGTAAGTGTGTTCTTTGCCTTGTGAAGAGTCTTTACGCCATCCTTGTTTGACGCAAGCACCCACAACTCACGGAACTCGGGTAGATATTTTGCCACAGGGTCGTCGAGTGAAATCTTGCCCTCTTCAACCAGCTTGGCGATGGTCACGCCACAGAAACCCTTTGTCTGCGAACACTGCATAAAGACATTATCCATCTTTATAGGGCGTTTTTGTGCTACATCGGCATATCCCACACAGCAAGTCTCCTGCACCCCATCGTTGTAGAATACGCTGATAGCGCCAGCCAATTGACCATTATCAACATATGGTTGTAACACCTCCTGCGCATATGTTGTTTTAGAATCCTTTGCCTTCTTTTGTGCCAACACTGCCGGGCTTAATGTCACGAGCATCACTGCGAGGATGCATGTAACTCTCATCACTCTTTTCATAGTTTAAAGTATTAATGTTTAGAATTTCTTACTCCATATCGGGTAACGCACGCAACCTCGGCACGTGAACGCCACCTCGCGTTTACAACAAAGTTAATAAATTTTCACCAACAATCAAAATATGTGATGATGTTGTTTCTCGGCTACCAGCATTTGGTGTGTCGGAGTGCTAAACAGTGGGGTGGTATATAAACAAAAATTCCGCCCAACTCTTCGTCAGACGGAATTATCGGTGTTGAAGTCTTGTGACTTACTCCTTGATAGGCTTATAGATAAACTCGTGGAACTTAGCCTCACCCTCGCCTATTGAGCAGAGTGCTGGACGAAGCGAGATGAAGTCGCCGAGCTTGTTGTGGTGCATATTTGAGATGTCGAGGTTCTCGTAGATTGCTACCCACTCCTTGCCATCCTTGCTTGCACTCATGGTCAGAGTCTTGCCCTTGTTCTCGAGGCGAAGACGCAACGACTCGCCAAACTTGTTCAAAATCTCATCCTTGCTTGATGCGCTCTTGTGGATGGTGATGACATCCTTGCTAACGGTTACGCCCACAAATGCGTTCTGACGATAGAAGAGCATAAGACCAGCCTGGTTGCCCTTGCCCAAAGTCACTGATGTCTCCACTGTATATTTATAGTCTGGAGCAGCTGCAATCATCATACGTCCATCCTTGGGCGAAGAGCCCTTGCCAGGAACGATTGCCGCACCCTTCTTTGTGGTTACATAGTTGGTGATAGGCTCCTTCCAACCCTGCCACTGCCAGCCGATAGCTCCCGACTCGAAGTTGTCCGAGATGTTGAGTGTCATTGGCTTCATGTGCGATACGTCCAAATCCTTCACTGGGCGATACCAGCCACCCTTTGTCCACTCGATTGGCTCCATCACTGTGTGACGACCAATAGCGTGAGCATCCTTCTTGTAGGCGTGGTACATAATCCACCACTGACCACCAGGACCCTCAATCAATGTGCCGTGACCGCGTGACCACCACTCCTCTGAAGCTGAGTAGGTGTGAACGATAGGGTTGTATGGTGAGTTCTCCCATGGGCCGTAGATATCCTTGGCGCGTGCGCTTACTGCCATATGGCTCGTAGCTGGGCCAGCAGTACCGCCCATCGCTGAAGTCATGTAGTAGTAGCCGTTGTAGTAGTTGAGCTTTGGTGACTCCAAGCAACCACACTCGGTAACCCACTCGCGTGGATAGCTCCATCCGCCATAAACGTGCTTGGTCTCACCTGCGCGAGCCAAACCGTCATCGGTCAAAGGAGTGACGTGGCCTACGTTGGTGAAGAGGTAACGCTTGCCTTCGGGAGTGACAATCAATCCTGGGTCGATACCGTCAATCTTCAAGTCGATAGGCTCGCTCCAAGGGCCTGCAACATCCTTACTCCAGATAACATAGTTTGAACCTGCATCGGGGTAGTAGATATAATATGTATCTCCCACCTTCTGGAAGTCGGGTGCCCAAGCCGATTCCTTCCAATCGGTCAAGGCGTAGCCAATAGGCTCCCATGATACCAAATCCTTTGAGTGCCAGATAAGGAAACCTGGCTTGTAGTAGTTTGGCGTGTGAGTCAGGTAGTAGTCGTCGCCATCCTTGATGATAGATGGGTCGGGGTAGTCACCCGGCATAACCAATACGCTCTGAGCCGATGCAGAAGCAATGAATGCGACACAAGCTACAAGTGTAAATAGTAGTTTTTTCATATTCATAAGTTTTAGTTGTGTTCTGTAATGGTGATGTCTCTTAATGCTTTGACCTTATCGTGGCAATACCTCCACCTCGAGCTTCGAGTATGCCTTCTCGGCCTTTGCCAGGGCATCCTCCACATTCTCGCCACGGGCAAGGATAACACCCATACGGCGGTGACCCTTCACCTCGGGCTTGCCGAAGATGCGTACCTGAACATCGGGCTCTGCCAACACCTCCTCGAGATTGCCGAATACCACCTTGTCGCTGTCGCCCTCCACAACAACTGCCTTCGATGCACTTGCGCCGAAGAAGTTAATCTTTGGGATAGGCAGACCCAACACCGCACGAGCGTGCAATGCGAACTCCGACAAATCCTGCGAAATCATTGTAACCATACCTGTGTCGTGTGGTCGTGGTGATACCTCGCTGAAGAGTACCTGGTCGCCGCATACGAAGAGCTCAACGCCGAAGATACCATAGCCGCCCAGGGCGTCAGTGACCTTCTTGGCATACTCCTGTGCCTGCTTCAGAGCAACATCGCTCATAGGCTGTGGCTGCCATGACTCGCGGTAGTCGCCATCCACCTGATGGTGTCCGATAGGGTTGAGGAAGAGTGTGCCACCCGAGTGACGAACGGTGAGGAGCGTAATCTCATAGTCGAACTTCACAAAGCCCTCGACGATGACCTCGCCACCACCTGCACGACCACCCTCCTGGGCGATTTTCCATGAGTTGTCGGCATCCTCTATTGAGCGCATGACGCTCTGACCGTGACCCGACGAGCTCATGATAGGCTTCACGACACATGGCGTTCCGACCTTCTCAACAGCAGCATCGAACTCCTCGCGGGTAGCTGCAAAGCAGTAGGGTGATGTAGGTATGCCCAACTCCTCGGCTGCCAACTGACGTATGCCCTTGCGGTTCATGGTGAGCAGTGTGGCGTTAGCCGTAGGGATTACGTTGTAGCCCTCCTTCTCCAGCTCGACCAACGTGGGTGTGGCGATAGCCTCCACCTCGGGGATGATATAATCAGGTTTCTCCTTCTCGATAATCTCACGCAGGCGCTCGCCGTCGAGCATCGAGAGTACATACGAACGATGTGCTACCTGCATGGCAGGTGCATTAGGGTACTTGTCGAGTGCAATTACCTCTACACCAAAACGCTGCAACTCAAGAGCCACCTCCTTACCCAACTCGCCCGAGCCGCACAGGATAGCCTTCTTGCCCACGGGGGTCATTGGTGTTCCAATTTTTACCATATCTTTCTATTGCTTTATATTACTATTTTACTTTCGCCTCACAGTATGCACAGCGGTGACCGTCGGCTGTGGGGTGGAAGAGCTTATCGACATCCTCCATATTCGAGATACACTGACGGTTGCTGCAACGCCAGTCGTTGCGTACCAACTCCTCGCCCAGGCGTGGTGTGAGCTTCGACTTAGGTCGCTCCTTCGACCACTCCAACAGGTTGTAGATAAGTGCCATACGTACAAACTTACCATTCTCCACCTGGCGGAAGTAGGCGGCACGTGGGTCGTTGTCCACATCGCGTGTAATCTCGTTTACGCGTGGCAGTGGGTGCAGGATAATCATATCCTCCTTGGCAGCCTTCAGACGCTCGGGGTTGAGGATGAAGCTATCCTTCAGGCGCTCGAACTCCTCCTCGTCCAGGAAGCGCTCCTTCTGCACACGGGTCATGTAGAGAATATCCAACTCGGGCATAACCTCCTCCATGGTCGATACCTCGCGTGTAGGCACGTTGTTCTTGTCGCACACCTCGCGACGGATGTATGATGGCAGACGCAACTCCTCGGGTGCGATGAGCACCACATTGATACCCTCGTAGCGCGAGAGAGCCTTGATGAGCGAGTGTACCGTACGACCAAACTTCAGGTCACCGCAGAAACCTATGGTGAGGTTGTCGAGGCGACCCTTCTCGCGGCGGATGGTCAGCAGGTCGGTCAGAGTCTGTGTAGGGTGGGCGTGGCTACCGTCACCAGCGTTGATGATAGGCACTTCAGAGTAGTGTGATGCCACCAGCGGAGCACCCTCCTTCGAGTGACGCATGGCGATGATGTCGGCAAAGCAACCGATAACACGCACTGTGTCGGCTACGGTCTCGCCCTTGCTCACCGATGATGAAGCGGCGTCGGAGAAGCCCAACACATTACCACCCAGCTCCATCATTGCCGATGTGAAGCTCAAGCGGGTACGGGTACTTGGCTCATAGAAGAGCGTAGCGAGTTTCTTGCCCTTGCAGGCTTCGCTGTACTTTGCGCGGTTCTCGATGATGTCAAGAGCCGTGTTAAGTATCTTATCAACTTCCTGTACCGAGATGTCGGTAGTGTCTATAAGATGTCGCATAACAGAGCCTTTTTTATTTGTTTATCCAACTCTCGTCTGATGGGTTATTGCGGAAGGCGATGATGCGAGCGCAATCCTCCTGCTTGATGTAGCCCTCCTGGGCAGCTACCTCAACCAAGGCGTCGAGGTCGCAGAGCGAGTGGTTAATCACGTTTGCCTCCTCCATACGCTGAAGACCCTTCTTCATGCCGTAGGTGAAGATGCTCACAACACCCAAAACATCGGCACCAGCCTCGCGCAATACATTTACAACCTCAATGCAGCTGCCTCCTGTCGAGATCAAATCCTCAACAACAACTACCTTCTGACCCTTCTCCAACTTACCCTCAATCTGGTTTGTGCGGCCGTGGTCCTTGGCGCCACTGCGTACATAGCCCATAGGCTTATCCATGATTGTAGCCACGATAGCTGCGTGGGCGATGCCGGCTGTGCTGGTACCCATCAACACCTCGCACTCGGGGAAGTGAGCCTTCACAAGCTCCGACAGACCCTTCTCGACGTTGTCACGCACGCGTGGTGCTGTGAGTGTGAGGCGGTTGTCGCAATATATAGGGCTCTTGATGCCACTTGCCCATGTGAATGGCTGCTCGGGACGCAAGAATACAGCGCCAATTGAGAGCAAATCTTTTGCAATTATGTTTTTCATATTTTTTATGTATTATTGTTTATTATTCGTTACTGCGGTGTGACTGCAGTCTATCAGACAACCGTAGTCACAGCCTATGGCTTTCGCCATTATACAAATCTGACCCAACGCCGCCGTTAAGGCGAGGGCAGAGAAAACTTGTTTACTATGCCGAGCCGAGGCGGTGAAAAGCCACCCTTGTGGTGGATTAGCCCCTAATCCCCCGCCTCAGGCAGGGGACTTTGGTCGCTACGCTCCGAGGGTGGAGGTAAGACCGTATGTGTTAATTTTGAATTCTAAATTATGAATTTCTAATTCTATTCGGCAAACTCTGCCATGCAACGCTTGTAGGCTGCCACAGGGTCAGCGGCCTGGGTGATAGGACGACCTACGACGATGAAGTCGGTGCCAATGAGCTTTGCACGCTCGGGGGTGGTGATGCGCACCTGGTCGCCAACCTCGCCATCGGCGAAGCGAACACCCGGAGTCACGGTGATGAAACCTGCACCGCAAGCCTCCTTAACCATGCCTGCCTCCAGCGGAGAGCAAACCACGCCATCCAAGCCTGCCTGCTGGGCATTCTTGGCGTAGTGAACGATGGTGTCGTTGATTGATGCGCCAATGAGCAAGTCACGCTGCATGCGCTCCTCGCTTGTCGAGGTGAGCTGTGTCACGGCAAGAAGTAT
Source organism: Alistipes sp. (assembly GCA_017631285.1). Taxonomy (GTDB): domain Bacteria; phylum Bacteroidota; class Bacteroidia; order Bacteroidales; family Rikenellaceae; genus Alistipes. Next base: position 24,383 of record JAGBTO010000052.1, on the reverse strand, counting down.
TGGGCGAGTGCCATCGGGGCGAGTCAAGCCCTCGAGGGCAGCCTTCATCATATCGATAGTACCTGCTGCGTGGAGGTTACACATATCGACATCCATCTTCGACAACACCGCCATAGCCTTCTTCACGGTGTTGGGAATGTCGTGCAGTTTCAGGTCGAGGAAAATCTTGTGACCACGGTCTTTGATAGCCTTCACAATGGCAGGGCCTGCCGCATAGTAAAGCTCCATGCCAATCTTAACGAAAGGCTTGCAATCGGTGAATTTGTCAAGGAATTCGAGCGTAGCCTCAGCCGAGCTGAAGTCGCACGCAATAATAACATCTCTTTGGCTCATAGCTCTATATGATTTTTTTGATTTATATATTCTCTTTCAATTTGTAAATATAGTAAAGATAATTCAAAATTCAAAATTACTGGGAATAAATCCTCGTTTCCTGCTTGCAACGGGGCAATGTGCAAATGAATTTACCCTTCGGCACTCACCCCTCGGCACTCATTCCTCGGCACTCGCCCTTCGGCACTCGCCCTTTGGTACTCTCCCCTCGGCGGCGGAAAAACAAATTACAAATTACACTCATTACAGGGGTGTAATCAGTGTAATTGTGTAATTACTGTAATCACTGTAATTACTGTAATCGTGTAATCGGTGTAATTACTGTAATTGGTGTAATCAGTGTAATTGTGTAATTACTGTAATCGGTGTAATCAGTGTAATCGGTGTAATTGTGTAATTACTGTAATCGCTGTAATCGCTGTAATCACTGTAATCACTGTAATTATGTAATTGTGTAATTATCAGCGTAAAGTAAAATAATTTAACAAATAGTTGCTAAATAGAGTATCAAAGTTCAATTCTTGTATTATATTTGTGGCGACAAACCAAACGTAATATCTATTGAAGTTTAATATTCTAAAAAGTCTATTTTATGGAACAAAACAATTTACTATCCTCTGAGCCCCAGCCTGTCGAGTCGAGTGGGGTGGTGGGGTATGAGAATGGTGCTAACTACTCAACTACAAGCAGTTGCGACAACATACTCACCCCTGAAGAGGAGGCTGCTATGAAAGAGTTGGAGAGTGAGTATCAATTGCAACGAGCCGAGGAACAGCGAATAATCAAAGCTGAACTCGACCGTATTTACCGAGAAGAGTTGCGTCAAAAATTTGAACACTACATACTCTCGGCCTATGACTCCATACCTCCCGTAACGCCCATTGTCAAACGCTTCGACAAGGTCATCTGCTCGGAGGGTAACATATCGGCCGTGGTGGGTGAGGCAAAGAGTAAAAAGACATTTCTCTGCACAGCCATAGTAGCTTCGCTGATTGACCATCTGAAGCGTCAGATGTTTGGTATCGAGAGTACTATGTGTAAGGTGTTGTGGATTGATACCGAACAGTCGCGTGCCCACATTCAGCGAGTGCTGTGGCGTATAAACAACATGTGTAGCCTGCCGCACAATGTGCCTCATCCTAAAATCAACCTGCTCGCCCTGCGCGAGGAGTCACCTGTGCGACGTCTCGACCTTATGAAGAGTGCTATCGAGTATTATCAGCCACGGCTGGTGGTTGTCGATGGCGTGAGTGACCTGATGGACAATATCAACAACCTGGAGAGCAGCGAAGCTCTGGTATCTTCTCTGCTGACTCTCTCGTCGGTGTTTAAGTGTCACATAATGTGTGTGTTGCACGCCAACCCTAACTCCGACAAGGCGCGTGGACACCTCGGCTCAACACTTATGCGTAAGGTTGAAAGTATTATGTATGTACATAAGGTTGGCGATGTGAGCTTTGTCGAGCCTCACAACTGCCGCAACGAGGAGTTCGAGCGTTTCGCCTTTAAGATTGAGCCAGCCCATGATGCCGAATTCTTGCCCGAGGAGTGTATGGGTCTGGGCATACCTGTCGAGTGTGACCCCCAGGAGTACGAGTCGGCAAAGAAGGAGAATGATTGTGTGCGTATCCTGCGCGAGGTGTTTGGAGGTGTGGCCGAACGCCAGCAGCTGACAAACAAGTTGATGGAGTCGCTTAATATATCAATAGGTAATGCTCGAGTGAAGATTACACGAGCCATCCAGTGTGGCTTGGTCAGCGACAACGAGGGTATGATAAGTTGTATGCAGCAGTAGTAATAGTAAATATATATATATAATAATAAGTAGTAGTAATTACATAATTACATAATTACAGCAATTACAGTGATTACACTGATTACACTGATTACACGATTACTGTAATTACAGCGATTACAGTAATTACACGATTACAGTAATTACAGTGATTACACGATTACAGTAATTACATAATTACACCGATTACAGTGATTACAGTAATTACACAATTACACTGATTACACAATTACACCGATTACACCCCTGTAATGAGTGTAATTTGTAATTAGCATTAAATGAAGAAGAGGTTGCCCAACCACTCAGGAAGGGACAACCTCTCTATTCTTATGGGTATGCCGTTGGCGATGGTTAGCAGTTCATCGCGCCACAGCAGTTTATCACCTGACCACTCACATAGCCCGACATATCGCTCGCCAGGAACAACGCCACGCCTGCCACGTCGTCGGGTGTGCCGCCACGACGCAGAGGTATCTGCTGAGCCCACGCCTCGCGCACCTGCTCGGAGAGCTGGTTTGTCATGTCGGTTTCGATAAAGCCTGGGGCGATGGCGTTGGCACGTATGCCACGAGGGCCCATCTCCTTGGCAATCGACTTCGTGAGTCCAATCATGCCCGCCTTTGAAGCCGAGTAGTTGCACTGCCCCGCATTGCCCGCGACGCCCACAACCGACGATAGGTTGATGATTGAGCCGCTGCGCTGCTTCGCCATAACGGGAGTCAGGGCGTGAGTGAAGTTGAATGCCGACTTCAGGTTGTTGTTTATCACATCGTCCCACTGCTGCTCCGACATGCGCATCATCAGACCATCCTTGGTGATACCAGCGTTGTTCACCAGCACATCCACTCTGCCAAACTCGGCCACCACCTGCTCGACAACCTTGTGAGCATCGTCAAACGACGAAGCATCGGAAGCAAAGGCCATAGCCTTCACGCCATGGGCCTCCAACTGCTTGGTAACCTCCTCGGCAGCCGCCGCCGATGAACGGAAGGTGAATGCCACATTGGCTCCGTGCTCGGCAAACTTCAGTGCGATAGCCTTGCCAATGCCGCGTGTGGCACCTGTTACCAAAGCAACCTTGCCTTCTAAAAGTTTCATAGGGTATTCCTTTTAATTATTATCCGTTCCACTTTCTTACCGCCACACAACCGTTGTGACCACCAAAGCCCAATGAGTTCGAGATAGCAACGGTCACATCGGCCTTGCGTGCCACGTTTGGTGTGTAGTCCAGGTCGCACTCAGGGTCGGGTGTGTCGAGTCCGATTGTAGGAGTCACAATGCCGTGGTGTACCGTGAGGGTTGTAGCGATAAGTTCCACTGCGCCCGTAGCACCCAACATGTGGCCTGTCATCGACTTCGTAGAGCTAATCATAGCCTTGCGTGCAGCCTCCTCGCCCAAAGCGAGCTTGATAGCCGCCGTCTCGGTCTTGTCGTTGAGTGGGGTTGAGGTACCGTGTGCGTTGATGTAGAGCACATCCTTCTCGGCGTCGAAGCCCGCCTCGTCGAGCGACTGCTTGATAGCACGTGAGGCTGGAATGCCGTCGGGACTTGGTGCCGTAACGTGGTGAGCATCGCAGCTGTTGCCATAGCCCACAACCTCGGCGTAAATCTTCGCTCCGCGCTTCTGTGCACTCTCCAATGACTCCAAAACCAATACTCCAGCTCCCTCGCCCATGACAAAGCCACTGCGGTTGAGGTTGAACGGAATTGAAGCAGTCTTAGGGTCGTTCGAACGCGAGAGAGCCTTGCTGTTGGCAAAGCCTCCGATGGCGAGTGGATGTACCGAAGCCTCGGCACCGCCCGCAATGATGGCATCGGCATAGCCGTGCTTGATTGCTCTGAAAGCCTCGCCAATGGCGTGAGTACCCGTAGCGCAAGCTGTCACCACAGGCAAGCATACGCCCTGGGCGTTGTACTTTATTGCCACATTTCCCGCAGCGATGTTACCAATCATCATAGGCACAAACAGCGGAGATACGCGACGTACACCCTCCTTGATGAGCTTCTCGCTCTCGTTGAAGAAGGTCTGCAAGCCACCTATACCAGCACCTATATACACACCCAAGCGCTCGGGTGCGATGTGCTCGCCACTCTTCAGTCCGCTATCCTTCATCGCCTCATTAGCCGCCGCCAATGCGAATTGGCAATAGGGGTCGTTGCGGCGCACGTCGTTACGGTCGAGTCCGCACTCCTCGGGGTTGAAATCCTTTATCTGACCCGCTACGCTGACAGGCAACTCATACTCCTCGTAGCCCTTGATGAAATCGATTCCGCACTTACCCTCCACGAGGCTGTTCCAAAAATCTGTGAGATTATTTCCTACCGGCGAGACCACGCCCATACCGGTAATGACAACTCTGTTTTCCATTTTCTATATTCCTGTTTTTATTCCTTAGTCCACTCAATAATACAAGCACCTGTGGTAAAGCCTGCACCAAAGGCACTCATCAATATCTTGTCGCCCTGCTTGAGCTTGCCCTCCTTGGCCAATTCATCCAGCAGCAGCGGAATGCTCGCCGAGGATGTGTTGCCACAGTAATCCACGTTGTGAGGGAAATACGACATGTCGAGTTTCAGCCAATTGGCAATAGCCTCGATTATGCGCATATTAGCCTGATGCAGAACATAATATTTTATATCCGAGGGGTGCAGCCCCGCCTTGTCGAGCAGTCGCTTGATGTCGCGCGACGACGACAACACGGCAGTCTTAAACACCTCCTTACCATTCATATACATTGGCGCACCATACTCCTCCTTGGTGATGTAGGGCGTAGGCTCCAAGTTTCTCACGTAATACAAGCAATCGGTCTTGCTCTCGGTCGTCAGGCGCGAGCATATCATTCCCTGGCCATGACTCACCACTACGGCACCTGCTCCGTCGCCAAAGAGTACGCACAGGCTGCGGTCGCTCCAATCGACCATGCGCGTAGGCTCCTCGGCTGCCACAACGAGAATGTTCTGCGCCTTACCGCTTTTGATTCTGTCGTCGGCCATGTCTAATGCATAGACGAATCCAGAACAGGCGGCGTTCACATCGACACACGCACATCGAGCTCCGATTTTGCCCTGAATGATGCAACTCAAACTTGGGGTTACATACTCATTTACCACATTCGAGCAAATTATGTAGTCGATATCTTTAGGAGTCAATCCTGCATCCTGTATCGCTTTCAGTGCGGCTTCCGTTGCCAAGTCCTCCAACTTCTCCGACGAGATGACTTTTCGTTCGGACATTCCCGTGCGAGTCTTAATCCACTCGTCGTTGGTGTCGAGAAATTGTTCAAGCATTGCGTTTGTTACCACTTTTGAGGGGTGTGCCCTTCCGGTTCCAATAATCTTCATAATGAAATTATCAAACGTTAAAATCCAATTTTCTGTGCCTTTTTTCAGGTCGCCGCAAAATTATTTAAAACCAATCGACACCCCTCTTTCATGCGGTCGAAACCCCTTTTTTGTGATGAAAACAACATATTATGTGGTAAAATTTATGTTTTTTCAACTAAAATGACGATATTTGCACAGAACTAAAACGCAATTTCGATGGCAAAAATATATAAAAACCAGGAAATTCCCAAGTTTCTTCTGGATAAACGTTATCTGTTTGGGTCGGTTGTCTTCATTATGACATTCTCGTTCCTGTTCATGGCAATATACACACCATTCTCGAATACGGCATGGTTTGATTTAAGCAATAGGCTCGATTTGGGAATGACGGTGGCGTTTTACATCGTCGCAGTAGCAATCATGTGTGTCAGCAAGATGTTTATGAACACATTGCAGAGCCGTATTCGTTTCACCTATGCACTATATATATTGTGGGCTTTGGTCGAGATTTTGATTATAGCTCTGTTTTATACCTACTTCACCCACGTGTATGTGAAACCTGTGGATTACGAGGTGTCGAGCATATTCTTCAAGGCATTGGGTTGTATCCTGATGATAGTGGCCATACCTTATTGTATTCTTACGTTGTATGCGGCATATCGCGATAAGACCGAAGAGTTGCAGATGATTCAGTATGAGATGTCGCTCAACGATGAGTCGGCAGTCAGCTACCCATCACTTATCAATCTGCATGATTACAATGGCATATTGAAGCTCACGATAAATTCCGACTCACTCTACTATATGGAGTCGCAGGATAATTACGTGAAGATCTATTACGAGAATCAGGGCAAGCTGTTGTCTTACATGCTGCGTTGTCGTACAAAGGCCATCGAGGAGAACCTTGCCGATACGAGCATGGTGCGATGCCATCGCTCCTATATGGTTAATGTAATGAAGATTAACCACATGAAGAAGGGTGGCAAGGCCCGATACATAGTTCTCTCGAACGAGCTTATCAAGCCTATTCCGGTGTCAAAGAGCTATCTTGAAAATCTTATCGAGAAGATTGATGCCTACAACACATCGGTTCTGAAGGCTAATGCAGCCTCGGTTGTTGCATCGGAAGAGACCTTGGCAGAGTAGAGCCTTATTTGGAATTGCATCATCTGCGACACGGCGAGTTCGCCTTTACCTGCTAAAGCAAATATGACTACTATAATCTATATCGTTTTAACAATTCTGCTTTGTGTATTGCCCGCAGGTGTTGTGTGGTTGTGTAATCGCTCATCTATCTTGGGTAAGCTGGGCCCCATCATGGTGCTTTATGCTGTGGGTATGGTGCTGGGTAATATCCCCGTGCTGTCGTCATACCTGCTGCCCCTGCAAGATGTAATACCTAATGTCATGGTACCCCTGGCAATCCCTATGATGTTGTATGGATGTGCGTTCTCGCGTCGTGAGGCTGGGTTGCAACTCAAGGTGGTTGTGAGTGGTTTTTTGTCGGTCTTCGTAGCCGTTGCGGTGGGGTATGTGCTGTTTGGGCACAATGTGACCGAAGGTGCCCAGGTGGGTGGTATAATCTCAGGCATGTACACAGGCGGAACGCTCAATGCCGCAGCATTGCAAGCAATTTTTAAAGTTAAGAGTGAAGTATTTATACTCATCAACTCCTACGATATAATCATCTCGTTCATATATTTTGTCTTTCTGTTTAGTTTTGGCATCAAGCTCTTCAGATGGCTCTATGGCGAAGGTAAAATGCATGATGTTGAGCAAGAGGTTGAGCTCGAGCAGAGTGAAGAAAATCCTTACCGAGAACTCTTCACAGCCGAGGGCCTGCGTCAGGTGGCTAAAATCTTTGGTGTGACGGTTCTCATCGTCGCCTTGTCGGCGGCATCGACTCTACCCTTTAGTCAGAGTTGGTTTATGGTTATCTTTATCCTCATGCTCACCACGTTGGGTGTGTTGGCATCGTTTATTAAGCGGGTGCGCACTATGTCGTTGAGTTATCATGTGGGAATGTATTTCATATACATCTTTAGCCTTGTCATCGCCTCGATGGCCGACTTCTCGTCGCTCGACCTGAAGGCGGGTATTAATCAGTTGGCATTTATGGCGTTTGCAGTATTTATCTCGTTGATGTTGCACGCCGTTATGTGTCGCGTAATGAAGGTCGATGCCGATTCAATGATGATTTCATCGGTGGCATTTATCAACTCACCTCCATTCGTACCTATGGCAGCTGTGGCTATGCGTAACAAGAGGGCAATCGTTACGGGTCTGGGTGCAGGTATTATGGGTTATGCCTTGGGTAACCATTTTGGAGTTCTTATGGCGGAGTTGCTCTCTGGAATGTAAATTTATTGTGGCTTTATGAAGTGTGCATTAGTTACAGGGGCTTCGTCGGGTATGGGTGAAGAGTATGCTCGACAACTTGCAGCAAAGGGTTATAATATAGTTTTAGTGAGTAATGATGACCAGGGCAATCGCAGGGTTGCTCGTGATTTAGCTCAACGCTATAATGTATGGGCAGAGCCTATATATGCCGATTTAACACAACCCCATAGCATCGAAAAAATCCATCAGAAGGTTGTTAGCCGAGGCTTGGAGGTGGAGATTCTGGTTAGCAATGCAGGCATGTTGCTCTTCTCGCAGTTGGAACGTACGCCCAGCCAGCGAATAGAACAAATTATAGCTCTTCACTGCACTGCACCTACACTTCTGTGTCGTCAGTTTGCCAAAGATATGCGCCAGCGAGGACGTGGTAGAATAGTTATCGTAAGTTCAATTACCGCATGGACGCCTTATCCCACCATCTCTCACTATGCAGCCACAAAAGCCTACCTAAAGAGCTTGGGGCAATCGCTGTGGTATGAGTTGCGCGATGCGGGGGTGAGTGTGACCACTGTATTCCCTTCGGCTGTCGATACTCCGTTTTATACGCTTGATGAAACAACCCGTCGTTGGTTGCGCAGGTGTGGATTGATGATGAGTGCCGAAAGAGTTGTGCACAAAGCATTGAATGCCATGTTTCATTCTCGACGACTCTGTTTGCCTGGCATCATGACAAAATTGGAAGCCGCTATATGCGCAATATTGCCGGCATGTGTGCTATTGCCCATTTTGAAGTTGCCTGCGGTTCGCCGAATATTGGATAGGGTATAGAAAAAGGATTTAAGCCATTGTCTTAAATCCTTTTTTACTTATTCAATCACGATGTCGTATTGGTCATATTCTGCCGTGCGCCATGCCATGTGTTGAGTGCGGCGCGAAAGTGCGAATAGCGGTGAGAATGTACGTACGCTGATGGTTTTTCCATCGGGGCGGAACTCCAAGATTCTCAACCAGCAGTCACCACCATTTCCATTCCAGTCGCCGTCGCCCTGTTGTGAGTTGAACATCATCTGTGGGATATCTCTTCCATCCATTGCTTTATCGGTGCGCAGCGAACTTGTTGGGCGGTAATCAACCACCTCTTCGTTGCCTGTTATTGCCGGAGCATCGCCTGTGTGGCCACACAATACCAAACATATATTCTTTGACGGATATACCAGCTTTTGCCATACGGCCTCAGCCCAATTGCAAGGTGAAAGCGTATAACCCTCATGTGCGATACGATTACCTGCGGTGTCTAACCACGAATGGGTGAGAATAATCACTTTGTGATTCTGATATTTAGCCGATTCGGTGAGCCTCTGTGCCCACTCGATAGCCTCGTCGCGAGGTGCAAACTCAAATGCTATAACAAGTATCTTACCCCAAGCCTTATCCTCAAACTCATAGGCCGAGTTCTCCATCGTATGCACACCCTCAAAGTTTGGGCAGGTTGAAACCAACGACTTCTCCCACTTGATGTTTCGTTCAGGGTAGATATACTCTGGCATGATGGTATGGCGGTCGGTTGCAGTGATGTGACCAATGTCGTGGTTACCTTGTGCTACGACGTATGGCAGGCGATTGTCCAGACGACTCAAGGCTCGCGATACAGCCTCCCACTGCTGACGCCCCGTCTGGTCGCCATTGTAATCATTGGGAAGTGGGGCAGATATCAATTTGCCTGTATGTTCTACCATGTCACCCGTAAATAGCGCAGCCTTGATATTCAGTAATTCAATATTCTGAGCAATCCATGCTGTCTGTAAATCAAACAACGGCTGGTTGGCTGCGAATTTGGTGTAGCTCTGTGGGTCGGGTACCATAATCATCGAGAATGAACCCTGCTCCTGCAGTTCTGCATATACCGGGATTTGCGGTACACCCTTGCGAGCTTGTGCCATGACTGATGTTGCCATCATCATAGCAAATAGTAGTGTGGTTAATCGTCTTAGAGTCATAAGATTTGGTGCTAATTAGAATAACATTCCTTCGTTGGGTTTGGGTGTAAAACCCATGTGCTTGTAGGCGAGTTCTGTCGCCTCACGACCTCGCGGAGTGCGCTTGATGAAACCCTCCTTTATCAGGAATGGCTCGTAAACATCCTCAATCGTTCCAGCCTCCTCGCCCACAGCCGTAGCTATGGTGTTAAGACCTACGGGGCCACCCTTAAATTTCTCGATAATGGTCGATAGAATCTTATTATCCATCTGGTCTAAGCCTCGTGAGTCGATGTTTAGTGCCTGCAGTGCTATGCGGGTTATAGCAAGGTCGATGTGTCCTTCGCCTTTAACCATTGCAAAGTCTCTTACACGGCGCAACAGGGCATTAGCTATACGTGGTGTGCCGCGTGAGCGCAGAGCCACCTCATGAGCTGCGTCGTCGTCAATCGAAATGTCGAGGATGCGAGATGAGCGCTTAACGATGCCCGCCAATACGGGAGTGTCGTAATATTCCAGGTGGCAGTTAATGCCAAAGCGTGCACGCAGAGGTGATGTTAGCAATCCACTACGTGTTGTAGCGCCTACCAATGTAAATGGTGCGAGCTCAATCTGAATTGAACGAGCCGAGGGTCCCTTGTCGAGAACGATGTCAATCTTGTAATCCTCCATCGCCGAGTAGAGATACTCCTCAACGATTGGGCTCAAACGGTGAATCTCATCAATGAACAGAACATCGCCCGCGTCGAGATTTGTGAGCAAACCAGCCAAGTCGCCAGGCTTGTCCAGCACAGGGCCTGACGTTACCTTAAGTTGCGCACCCATCTCATGGGCTATAATATTTGCCAGTGTCGTCTTGCCGAGTCCCGGAGGGCCATGCAATAGAACATGGTCGAGAGAGTCACCACGCATCAGAGCAGCCTTTATGAAAACCTTTAGGTTATCCACAATCTTATCCTGTCCCGAGAAGGTTGATAGCTCTTGTGGACGTATGCGGTTTTCAAATTCGAGGTCGCTCTCGATATTTCTCATATTTCTATCTTTTGCCATTATTTTGGAATAATATTTTCACAAATATAGTAAGTAATTTTGAATTTTAGATTTTGAATTTTGAATTATTTCTATCTTTGTATCATGGATTTTAAACTCGTATCTGAATTTGCTCCTATGGGTGACCAACCCGAAGCTATCGCTCAATTGGTTGAATCGATTGAGCAAGGCGAGCAATTTAATACATTGATGGGTGTTACAGGTTCGGGTAAGACCTTTACAATGGCTAACGTCATTGCAAAACTTAATCGTCCTACCATTGTTTTGAGCCATAACAAAACACTTGCAGCACAGCTCTATGGTGAGTTTAAGAACTTCTTTCCCGAGAATGCTGTCGAGTATTTTGTGTCATATTACGACTATTATCAACCCGAGGCATATCTTCCAACCACGGATACATACATCGAAAAGGATTTGTCGATAAACGACGAGATTGAGAAGATGCGTTTGAGTGCCACGTCGGCTCTGCTCTCGGGGCGTAGAGATGTAATTGTGGTGTCGAGTGTTTCGTGTTTGTATGGTATAGGTAATCCCGAGGATTTCCATGCAACATCAATCAGTTTAAAGGTAGGTGAGGTGCAGAACTATAAACAGCTGTTGTATAAACTTGTTGAGGCCCTATATACGCGTACAGAATTAGAACTCACGCCCGCCACGTTCCGCACTCGAGGAGACATCATTGATATCATGGCTGCCTTTGGTGATAATTGCTATCGCGTGATATTTTTCGATAATGAGATTGAAGCCATACAACTCATTGATTCGCAGAGTGGTCAAGTCATAGAGCATTTGAACGAGGTGACGTTGTTCCCTGCCAATATGTTTGTCACAACAAAAGAACGCATTGATAGAGCTGTAAGTAGGATATATGTGGATATGGGTGAGCGCATAGCCTTTTTCGAGCAACAGGGTAGGGCTATGGAGGCGCAGCGCTTAAAGCAGAGGGTGGAGTATGACCTGGAGATGATTAAGGAGTTGGGTTATTGTTCGGGCATTGAGAACTACTCGCGCTATTTCGATGGCAGAAAAGAGGGTGAACGACCTTTCTGCTTGCTGGATTATTTCCCTAAAGATTATTTGATGATTATCGACGAGAGTCATGTAACCCTGCCTCAGGTACACGCTATGTATGGCGGCGATAGGGCAAGAAAGGAGAATCTGGTTGAATATGGTTTCCGTCTCCCGGCAGCAAAGGATAATCGCCCGTTGATGTTTAGCGAGTTTGAGTTGTTGGTAAAGAATGCATTATATGTGAGTGCTACGCCTGCTGATTACGAACTTGATATGTGTGAGGGTGTGGTTGTCGAGCAGCTCATACGTCCTACGGGTCTTATTGATCCGCCGATTGAGGTGCGTGAGACTGATAAACAGATTGATAATCTATTAGAGGAGATTCAGATAAGAGTTAAGAGCAAGGAGAAGATAATGGTATGCACCATAACAAAGCGTTTGGCTGAGGAGTTATCTCGCTACTTTGACCGCGTGGGTGTTCGTAATCGCTATATTCACTCGGATGTTGAGACTCTTGAACGTGTGCAGATTCTGGAGGATATGCGTGCCGATGCGTTTGATGTCTTGGTGGGTGTGAATCTCTTGCGTGAGGGTCTGGATTTGCCCGAGGTGAGTCTTGTGGTGATCATGGATGCCGATAAGGAGGGCTTCCTGCGCAACGTACGCTCTTTGACGCAGATGGCAGGTCGTGCAGCTCGCCACCCTAATGGACGAGTGATTTTATATGCCGACAACTGTTCAGATTCTATGCGTAAAGCCATCGAGCAGAGCAATCGTCGTCGAGAAAAGCAGATTAAATATAACATGGAGCATGGCTTGGCTCCCGGTCAGGCGAAGAAGAGTGGCAAGGGGCAAAGTTTGTTACTTGCATCCATGGAGCGACCTAACGATATGACGGCATATCCTATTCAAGAGCAGCATTATGCTGTGGCCGCTGACGTTCAGGGTGGGTATTCTGCTACTGAGAAGATTGATGTTGGTGAGCTTGATAAACTTATAGCAAAGAGTCGTGAAGATATGGAGCGAGCTGCCAAGTCGCAGGATTTCCTTGCAGCAATACGTTATCGTGATAAGATGTACGAGTTGCAGAAGATGCGTGACGAGATAGTGTAACTCTATGTTGATGACTTTGTGTGTTCTACAAAGGTGAAATGCCTGCCCACTAAATAGCTATATGCCACACTTACAACCGTGGTGAGTGCCTTTGACGGAGTTGCCCAAATGTGGCATACCTCGACAAAAAACTTCAAGCATACATAGTTGAGCAATATTGACCCTGCCACCGACAGCGTGTAGCGGAAGAGTTGTTTGCCTTGACCGAACGAGGTGGCCCTAAATGCTACATTGCGATTGAGCCAAAATCCAGTGAAGAATGTTATGGGAAATACCACAATCAAGGCTGCGATATGTGGAGAGATAACCAAAAATCCCAAATCGATAAATCGCTCGGCTACGATGTAGTGAAGGATTAAATAGTACCACACTATGTCGAGTGTCATATTTACACCTCCACACACACCATATCGAAACACACTATTCGGAACAATGTGTGAAATGGGTCGAATATATAGACTATCGATTACTTTCCCTATTATCTCAGCAATACGCATCACTTAATTTCGTAGATCCACAAATTAGGATATATGTCACGATAAGCGTTTGCGTATGAGTTACAATCAGAGCGTTTGTCGCTACCGAATATTGTTACCATGTGCTTATCTTTGAACGGACGGATGACACATGCTGCATCGTTAATCTTTGCGTTCACCTGCTCTACGGCACGCATGGCATTCTCCTCTTGTGCAAACACTCCCATCACCACATAGAAGGCATACTCTTTAGGCTGGGTTAGTGGTTGTTCAACTGCGGTTTGTTGTGTCGAATCCTGTTCTATGGCAGGAGTGAGCTCGGTCAAAGGTATGACTTTCTCGGTTTCGGTTGCTCCACCTGTTGCAGGTGTTGTGTCAGCCATCTTTATAAAAGCAAACATACCCAAAGCAAATAGCACGCATGCGGCACTTAATATATAGAGCCATAGATTAGACTTCTTGCGGCGCACGACCAATATTTTTGAGCCCTGTGGATTGATTGTTGAGTTGAACCCATCTTCAATGATGAAACTTTTATCCACCAACTTGCCTATACCCTCAATAGTTAGGGTGTTGTCTATGCGTGTCTTTGCCAGCCAGCGCTCATATATATCTTGCGACTGAGCTACATCGCATTTGGCGATGGATGTTATCTCGTCCACAAGTGATGGTGCCTGCACCTGAGTGGTGAAATTCACCACGTTGCGAGGGCTGAGTAGTTTGTTGTCTGCAATTTTGCGTGCAGCCTGTCGCTCGATGTATAGCGAGCCCACGTCGGGTAGATATACACCGCGGCTGCTCACCAACATGTTATATATGATTTTATTTACCTCTGTAACCATCTCCTATCTCTGCTTTTTGTTCTTGTTTATGCTTTTAGGTGGTGTTGCCACAGGGAATTTACCCTTCAAGCTACCCCAAATCATATATGCCGCGAGGATGATAAATGGAATACTGAGCAGCTGCCCCATGTTCATTGCCATGCCCTCCTCGAATGCCTCCTGATTCTCTTTGATAAGTTCGATGAATGGGCGTGTTAGGAATATGCCTATCAAACCTATGCCAAACATCAAACCGGCATGCTTACGTCCCTGGTCACCCTTGAAATACATCCACATAAGAATGAAGAATGTGATGATATAGCATATTGCCTCATATAGTTGCGCAGGATGCTGGACTGGAATATTCTCAATTGGTATGTTGGGATATAAACGCATGAACTTGAAGCCCCATGGGACATCGGTAGTGCAACCCACAATCTCGGAATTGAATAGATTACCCAAGCGTACCAAGGCTCCTCCTATGGCTACGGGTATCATTATGCGGTCAAGCCACCATACATAAGCCATCTTATGCTTACGGCATGTAATCCACATACCCAACAACATACCTAAAGCCGAGCCATGGCTTGCCATACCGCCATTGCGGAATTCTGTGATAATAGCCCAAGGCTTGGTGATGTAGTATGGGAATTCGTAGAATAAGCAGTGTCCCACGCGAGCACCTAAAACAGCACCCAGAACAATCCATATAAATCCGGTCTCTACAATCTCATTGCTGAAACCTTCGCGTTTGGCAAAAGTAGAGAAGAATCGCTCTCCAAGTAGGAATGTGATGGCCCACATAAGTCCATAGTATCGAAGTTCAAAACCTCCGATCGAGAACATCACAGGATCGAAATCCCAAACGATGTATAGAAAATCTAGCATGAAAAATGGTTTTATCTATTTATTTCTTTGAAGTTGCCAAATCTGTTGCTTTCTTTAGTGGAAAGGCAAAAGTTGTACCCGAGCCCAGCTCACTACGCACGGTGATGCGTTCGCCATGAGCTTCGATAATATGCTTGACGATAGCTAAACCCAAGCCGGTGCCACCTTTCTCGCGTGAACGACCTTTATCAACACGATAGAAACGCTCGAAGATGCGAGGTAAATCCTCCTTGGCAATACCTACACCTGTATCCTCTACCTCGATTAATATCTTATCCAACATGTCGCGGAAACGAATACGGGTTGTACCGCCCTCCTTGCCGTAATTGATTGAGTTGATAATAAGGTTCACAAGCACCTGACCGGTGAAGTGCTTGTCGGCCATGACTCTGAAGGCCGATGGAAGCGAGTCGGCGCCTTTGACAGTGACCTTGATGTTGCGCTTTGTAGCCTCCATCTCAAACTGCTCGGCAATCTCCTTGGTGAGTGCTACAATGTCGAAATTCTCCATCTTCAAACGATTCATATCATTCTCGAGTTTGTTGATGGTATCCAAATCATTGACGATATTTATCAAGCGGTCGATACTCTTTTCGGCGCGCTCCAGATACTTGCGATTTATAAGTTCGTCTTCCAAACCGCCATCAAGCAATGTCGATATGTAGCCTTGAATATTGAATATTGGAGTCTTCAACTCATGAGCAACATTGCCCAGATATTGTCTGCGAAATTCCTCGCTCTGTTTAAGGCGCGAAATCTCTTTGTTGTTGTCATCAGCCCAGGCTGTGAGTTCTTCAGAAATATTCTCAACATGTTTGTCCTGCAACTCCTCGACAATCTCGGCTGTATGCACATCACGAGAAAGCACCATCGAGTAGATGGGCTTTAACTTATATGCCACATAAGACTTTATCATATAGAGCGAGAATATAGCCATCACGATAAACACAACAACTCCTATCATGAGGACTTTCCACCACACTATACCACTTACCACCATAACAACTGCAACTATTGCTGCAGCCATTGCCGCCATCAATAACGAAGCGTTCTCTTTTGTTTTTATAGCCATCATTTTATTCTGAAGTTTTAAGTTGTTAATACATTTTTAGGTTTGCTACAACGCGATATAATCCCAATATCTCGTGCTCTTTTAGTCGCACATCCTCTTGCTGGCTATTTGCCGACTCGAGGATATATTCCTTGTGAGAGCCGGTCTCCTGTATGCGCAATTTACGCAAAATTACGAAATTAGATGTAATAATCACATAAAATCTGCCAGGAATAATAGCTTCAGGAGCTAATTTTTTTAGAAATACTATCGAACCGGGCATTATCTCATCGCCTACGGCATTGTCGCAACTGCGAAATGCACAGTCGCATTTCTCAATCATAGGTAACGATAATATGCTTGTTGGTTTAAGTATTTCGTTGCCTAATTGTGTGCATGATGTTATGTCGAGGTCATAATAGGGGATGAATTGTGAAATGGGATTTCCACCCAACATCTCACCCTCGCCTGAAAGCAGCCACCCTAAGCTTATTTCGGGGAATTTTTCTACGATACGTTGTGCTAAATTATTAGATATGCCAAATTTCCCAGCCTTTATCTGATATAGACTTTCAGAGCGTGTCAAACCAATATGTTTGCCAAAAGAATTGGTAGTCATATTTGCGCGGGTGATAATCTGCTCTAATCGGGCCCAGTTCTGATTTCTATTTGTCATATTCAAAAAAAATTATCATCTTTGTGCCTGCGACCCCGTAGTTCAATGGATAGAATATAAGATTCCGGTTCTTACGATGAAGGTTCGAATCCTTTCGGGGCCACAATAGCTGTCAGACAATTTTGTCGGCAGCTTTTTTTAATATCATCCAAAGATAGTAAAATTCTTTGTTAAAACAATATAAAAGGGCTATTTTTTATGTAAAAAATAGGGGACAAATGGTGTGAAACGACACCATGGGCTCAATGTTATCTGTTTTGATAATGCAAAATAAGGGGCTATTCTCCAAGAATAACCCCTCAATTAGTTTTATATTACCATGTTATTTCCTGCCGCGTATTCTGCGTAGAGGAAGCTTTAATACTCCAAACAAGGCCTCGCCAAAGATGCCTGTATTCATCTTTGAAACGCCTTCGCGTCGTTCGGTGAAGACTATTGAAACCTCGCTGACTTTCAGACCTAAGCGCCATGCTGAGTATTTCATCTCAATCTGGAATCCATAACCCTTCATCTGCACCTTGTCGAGGTCGATGGTTTGTAGCGCTCGACGTGAATAACATACGAATCCTGCCGTAGCGTCGCAAACAGGCATGCGGGTGACAAATCTAACGTACATTGAGGCTGTGTATGAGAGCAATAGGCGTGACATGGGCCAATTTATGATATTGACACCCTGGACATAACGCGAGCCTACGACAACGTCGTTTCCCTCTTCTGCTCGTTCGTATAGTCGCTCCAAGTCGTTGGGGTTGTGCGAGAAGTCGCAATCCATCTCAAACACATAGTCATAATTCTTGTCCAATGCCCACTTAAATCCCATGATATATGCTGTGCCCAAGCCGAGTTTTCCACTGCGCTCCAAAAGGTGAAGACGTGTAGGAAACTCTTTTTGACGCTCTTTTACTACGGCAGCGGTGCCGTCAGGTGAGCCATCGTCAATGACGAGCATGTCGAAATTACCCGCGAGGGTCATCACGGTATCAATCATCTTCGAGATGTTGTCAATCTCGTTGTAGGTGGGGATTATGACAAGTTTTTTCATCTTGAGGAGGTATGCAAGTTTTAATATTGCTCTTTTTCGTTAGGGAAATCCTTCGCCTTAACGTCGCTAACGTAGTTCGAGATAGCCTCACTCATCACACCGTGAAGGTCGGCATATCGGCGCAAGAAACGAGGCGAGAAGTCGTTGGTGATACCAAGCATGTCGTGAACAACCAATACCTGGCCATCGGTTGCACCGCCAGCACCAATGCCGATTGTTGGAATCGAGAGCTCCTCGGTTACTCGCTTAGCCAATGTTGCTGGAATCTTCTCCAACACAACAGCAAAACAACCAGCCTCCTGCAGTAGGCGAGCGTCATGGATTAGTTTCTCGGCTTCAGCCTCCTCTTTTGCACGTACGCTGTATGTTCCAAATTTGTGGATAGATTGTGGCGTGAGTCCCAAATGGCCCATTACAGGTATTCCAGCCGAGATGATGCGTTGCACCGATTCCAAAATCTCCTCGCCGCCCTCAATCTTTACGGCATCAGCCTCGGTCTCCTTCATTATGCGAATTGCCGAGTCGAGTGCTACCTTTGAGTTACCCTGATATGTACCGAATGGCAAATCAACTACCACCAAAGCACGATTGACACCTCTCACTACCGAGCGTGCATGATATATCATCATGTCGAGTGTGATAGGGAGTGTTGTTTCATATCCGGCCATGACGTTCGCAGCCGAGTCACCTACAAGAATTACATCTATGCCTGCGGCATCTACAATCTTGGCTGTTGAATAGTCGTATGATGTTAGCATGGCAATCTTCTCGCCACGCTGTTTCATTTCTGTTAATCGCAGAGTTGTTACTGCTCTTACTGCACCTGCTACTGACATCTTTTCTTTTATGTTATTACACCAAATGGGTGTGTCGGTTTTAATTTATTTATCGCGACAAATGTAGGTAAGATTTGTCGGTAAAGCAAATTTTCAATTGTTTTCTGGGTATTTATTTTAAAGTGTGCGATAACCCTTTGTAAAATTCCCACAACACCACACCTCCGGCTACCGACACATTGATTGAGTGTTTTGTTCCCACCTGAGGAATTTCGATGGCACCATTACATAAATTCACTACGTCTTGATCAACGCCCTCGACCTCATTTCCGAAAATAAGGGCATATCTCTTTGTGTCGTCAATCTCCAAGCGGTCTAGCATCACAGCCCCTTCAACCTGTTCGATGGCTATGGCTTGATAGCCTTGCTCGCAAAGTTGTTGCACACACTCCGCTGTTGTGGCGAAGTATTCCCACTGAACTGTCATCTCGGCACCGAGCGCACTTTTGTGAATGTCGCGTGATGGAGGGGTGGCAGTTATGCCGCATAAACATATTTTGTCGATTGCAAAAGCATCTCCCGTGCGGAAGAATGCTCCGATATTCTGAGCCGAGCGCACATTGTCCAAAACCACCACAACGGGAATACGTTTCATTGTGGCAAATACCTCAGCCGAAGGGCGGTTAAGCTCCGAGTTTGTAATTTTTCTCATTTATTTTAATCTTTTCTGTACACAAATATACTACAAATCGAGAAAAAAACTTAACTTTGTGAGTTATAATTTAACTTTTTACAAAGTGAAGACCATTTTTCGATTGTTGATATTGATTTCCGCATCTCTTGCGCTTGCCCAAAAGGTAGTGGCGCAGGAGGATATGAAGTTGCTTGTAGGTGCTGATTTTGATACTTACTTTGACAATCGTGAATATACGGGCTGTAGCGTGGGAACATCGCAGACGCTATTCTCCTCGCGCCTAACTCCTACCATAGGTGTCGAGTGGAATAAGTATAACCGCTTGATGTTTGGCATGGATTTGTGGTCGCATTGTGGCGATGATACCCAGACTTTTGCAAAAGCACGTCCTCAGGTATATTATCAGTTTGAGAACGATAAAGTAACGGCTGCAGCAGGCTTTTTTTCGCGCGATAAGCTCAAGGGCGATTATACCGAGATAATTTTTAGCGACTCGGTGCGCTTTTACGAAAATCGCCTGCAAGGTTTAATGGGACAGTATCGTGGTGACAGGGGTTTTGTGGAACTTGCGCTCGATTGGTATGGCATGTACTCCTATGCTTCGCGTGAGAAGTTCCGTATTCTCTCGGCAGGCCGATATTATTTCGATAAAAACAATCACCATTTCTATGGCGGTTATGCTTTTCAGATGGGTCACTATGCTGGCAGCGAAACCGTAAGCAATTGTGTGGTAGATAACATCATAGTCTTGCCTCATGTGGGTGCGCGATTTAGTGCCTTTATGGATTTCGACCTTAGCTTGCACTATGTGCAGACCATGCAGCGTGACCGTGCCAACGAGGAGCACTCATGTTTTCCAAAGGGTGTGATGCTCAAGGCCAAGATTGAGAAGTGGGGTGCATACATCGACGAGCAGCTTTTCGTGGGCGATAATTTGCAGCCTTACTACTCTTCGTATCGTGACGAGAGATTTCCATTCGGTTATGGTGGTGACCTCTATGCTGGCGAACGATTTTTTGGCAGCGAGGGCGGCGTGTATAGCAATACAAAAATCGGATACAGCAACAGCTTTTTCTCTGACACTGTTTCGCTCAACGCCTACATAGCCCTTCAATACGATGGCTACAAGTTGGGTAATAAGCAGGTGGTGTCGCTGTCGGTAAAATTACTTAAGGATATATCAATCAAGAAAGAACGATAATACTTTTAAATATGACTAATACAACAAACAACGAAGTAATTGAGCCAAAAGAGAGGCTTAATTTCGTAGAGGAGGTAATCGAGGAGTCGATTGCAAAGGGTAAAACTCATGTGCAGACCCGTTTCCCACCCGAGCCAAACGGCTACCTTCATATCGGTCACGCCAAGGCTATATGTTTGGACTTCGGCGTAGCGGCCAAGTATGGCGGTGTGTGTAATCTTCGCTTTGACGATACCAACCCTACAAAGGAGGATGTGGAGTATGTCGAGGCTATCAAGGAAGATATCCAGTGGCTCGGCTTCCAGTGGGGTAACGAGTACTACGCTTCGGATTATTTCCAGCAGTTGTGGGACTTTGCTGTCCGCTTGATTAAGCAGGGTAAGGCATACATCGACGAGCAGACATCGGAAGAGATTGCTGCGCAGAAGGGTACACCTACACAGCCCGGAACTGAGAGCCCATATCGTAACCGCCCAATCGAGGAGAACCTCGATTTGTTTATGAAGATGACTAACGGCGAGATCGAGGAGGGTAAGATGGTCTTGCGTGCCAAGATTGATATGGCAAGCTCGAATATGCACTTCCGCGACCCAATCATCTACCGTGTGGTAAATCATCCTCACCACCGCACAGGTGACAAGTGGAAGGTATATCCTATGTACGATTTTGCTCACGGTCAGAGCGACTACTTCGAGGGTGTTACACACTCATTGTGTACCCTTGAGTTTGTGCCTCACCGTCCACTTTACGATTTGTTTGTTGATTGGGTGAAGGAGGGTGTTGACCCATCGGATAACCGTCCACGTCAGTATGAGTTCAATAAGTTGAACCTCAACTACACTTTGATGAGTAAGCGTAACCTGCTTATCCTGGTTAAGGAGGGCTTGGTGAATGGCTGGGATGACCCACGAATGCCTACATTGTGCGGTTTCCGCCGTCGTGGTTACTCGCCAGAGTCTATCCGTGCATTTGTTGATAAGATTGGCTACACAACATACGATGCGTTGAACGATTTTGCGCTGCTTGAGAGTGCTGTGCGTGACGATTTGAACAAGCGAGCTACACGCGTGAGCGCAGTTATCGACCCTGTGAAGCTTGTTATTACAAACTACCCTGAGGGTCAGGTTGAGGCTATGGAGGCTGTGAACAACCCTGAGGATCCTGAATCAGGCACTCACACTATTGAGTTCAGCCGCGAGTTGTGGATGGAGCGTGAGGACTTTATGGAGGATGCTCCAAAGAAGTATTTCCGTATGACTCCAGGTCAGGAGGTGCGTCTGAAGAATGCCTATATCGTGAAGTGCACAGGCTGCGAGAAGGACGAGCAGGGTAACGTGACAACCGTTTATGCCGAGTATGACCCCGAGACCAAGACAGGTATGCCAGGCAGCAACCGCAAGGTGAAGGGTACTCTGCACTGGGTGAGCTGTGACCACTGCCTGAAGGCGGAGGTACGTTTGTACGACCGCTTGTGGAAGGTGGAGAACCCTCGTGACGAGATGGCTGCCATCCGCAAGGAGCAGGGCTGCGAGGCATTGGATGCAATGAAGCAGATGATTAACGAGGATTCGTTGAAGGTACTCACCGAGTGCTATGTTGAGAAGCATCTTGCCAATGCCAAGCCACTCGACTACCTGCAGTTCCAGCGCATCGGTTACTTCAATGTCGATAAGGACTCAACTGCCGAGAAGTTGGTATTCAACCGCACGGTTACACTCAAGGATTCTTGGGCAAAGATGAATAAGTAAAGGGGGTTTAATAGATAATGAAAACCGCCGAGCATTATACTCGGCGGTTTTTGGCTTTATTGAATGTTTCTTTTATAAACATCAATGTAGACTTTGAAAATAATTAAACTGGATTTGGCGCGTTCACAACAGTTAATGCAATAATCGTTTAGACTCTGAAGTAATCCAATCTCGTCTTTAGAGAACCTTGATTTGGTTATCTCTATTTTTATCATATTGTTCAGCATAGGCATAGTTTCTTTTTCAAGCTGATTCAATAATTTTGTATTTTGTTTATAGAGTTCTAGATACGATAAATATTGATTTAAGCCAAATTCATACTCATTAGGATGATGAAACATAACCATCATCTTGGTAGAACAATTATTCGACTGCCGCTCTATTCTTTCAAGACCTTGAGTCGTAAAGTCTATAGTATATCTTAATTGTAATAAATCATAATCGTGCTGCAATTTATCCAACTTTGCTGCAAGTTCTTCGATGCTGATGTTCGTTTTTGTTTGTAAAGAATCAGCCTCCTGTGCTTTCGCGCATATTGAAATAGTGCACAAAAACATTAATAAAAGAATTTTCTTCATAGTAGCATGGTGTTAAGTTAAAATTTTCCTTCGCCAGCAGATGGCAACCGTTTAACTTAATAAAAAGAAGAAACGTGGGTACTGCCTTTTGTGAAGAAGGGACGACCAAGTACCCATACAAATCAAGACACACCCACGCCAAATGGCGTGAGCATTTAATGTGCCTATTGTTGATTTGTTCGTTAAATTTTGGTCGTTTTACTTCACAAAACAATAGCCTAAATGCCACCAATATAAAGACTGCCTATTTGACAGTTTAGTACAAAGATATAAATAAATTTCTTTAGTGTCACAAAAAATCCCCAAAAGAATTGCTCTTTTGGGGATTTGGTTGCCCGTGTGTAGGGCGGAAATCTTTTAATAAGCAAGCTTCAAGACCTCCATAATATCCTCGCGGCTTGCAGGTGGGTTGCACTTCAGCATACCATCCTGGCCGAAGCTTACACGTACAACGCCCTCGACGATGGCTGGCAGGTCCTCCTCGGTGATGTTGTAGTCACGCAATGTGAGAGGGGTCTTAATATCGCCCAGGAACTGCTTGAAGCGCTCGATACCCTCCAACGCAATCTCCTCCTGGCTCTTGCCTGCGGTATCAACCTGCATAACATTCTTTGCAAAGCGCACATACTGTGGCAAGCGGCGTGAGTGCATATACTTCATCCAAGCAGGCATCAGAATAGAGAGCGATGCTCCGTGTGGTACGCGGTGGCGTGATGTCAGCACGTGACCAATCTGGTGTATAGGAGTCCACGCATCACCAGGCGATGCCCAGCCGTTGATGGCGCAAGTGGCAGCCCACTGCAAGTGCGCGCGAGCCGAGATGTCTGATGGGTTCTCCAGCACCTTGCCTACGTTGTCAATCACGGTGCGGATAACGCCCTCCTGGAAGTAGTGCTGCACGTCGCTGTCCTCCTCGCCGTTGATGTAAATCTCCAATACGTGAGAGATAGTGTCGGCTGCCGCACAAGCGGTCTGGAATGCTGGCAATGTGAGGGTCAACTCTGGGTCGATGATAGATGTCTTGGGGTAGAGTACGGGGCTCCAAATGTATGACTTCTCCTTCAACGCAGCGTTGCTCACTACCGAGCAGTTATTCATCTCGCTACCTGTTGCAGGAAGTGTAGGAATCATCATCGTTGGCAGTGACTTTGTAGGAGGAACGGCGTCCACCTGGTCGTGACGGCTGAATACCATATTCCACAACTCGCCCTCGTAGTAGAAACCTGCAGCAATAGCTTTGGCAGCATCCATCGCGCTACCGCCACCCACACCAATAACCAAATCAACATTATTTGTCTTGCAATGCTCTACGCCCCTGGCAATAGTGGTGATTTCGGGGTTGGGCTCTGCTTCGTAGAAAGTGCTAACATTCAATCCGGCATCCTTTAACATTCCCTCGATGCGGGTCATTAATGGCTCCAAGAATGTCAAATCCTTATAGGAAACCAAACAGACGTTTTTGCCTAAAGCCTTGGCCTCGTCACCAATTC